>CAIUCF010000910.1 GCA_903897565.1 uncultured Rhodospirillales bacterium
CCTGCTTCAACCAGGATCAGTCGCTCGACGCCGTGGATTTCACCAATCTCCGCCAGCGGCTGTCGCAGAACGGCGTCCAGGAGAAGCTGACGCGGCAGTGGATCGACCGGACCTTGCGTCAGTTGGGCCTGCGCAACATGGCGGCCGAGTAGTTGGCAAATCCGCAGCCCCGGGGCGGCTGGGTCTCCAGCCTGTTCCGCTCGGCCTATGATCTGGTGCTGATCGTCGGCTTCGTCGTCGTCATCCGCACCCTGGTGGTGGCGCCGTTCTATGTGCCGTCGGCATCGATGGAGCCGACCCTGCTGATCGGCGACGAGTTGCTGACGACGAAGTACCCGTTCGGCTACAGCCGGTATTCGCTGCCGCTCGACCTTGGTCCGGCGCTCAGCGGACGGCTGTTCGGCAAGCTGCCGGAGCGGGGCGATGTCGTGGTCTTCAAACTGCCGCGCGATTCCTCCGAAACCCTGGTCAAGCGGGTGATCGGCCTGCCGGGCGATCGGCTGCAGATGCGCGAGGGCCGGCTCTGGATCAATGACCAGATCGTGCCGATCCGCGAAGCCGGGGTCGGCGAAATCGAGATGGATGACGGCATCAAGAGCGTCGCCGCGCGCTATATCGAGACCCTGCCGAATGGGCGCGAGCACACCATCATCAAGCTTACGAACAACGGGCCGCTCGACGACACCCCGGTCTACCTGGTGCCGCCGAACCATCTCTTCATGATGGGCGACAATCGCGACAACTCGCTCGACAGCAGGGTGCCGGAAGATCACGAGGGTGTCGGTTACGTCCCGGCAGAGAATCTGATCGGACGCGTCGATCTGGTGCTGGCATCATGGGACTTCCCGATCGCCACGCGGGGTCCGCTTTGGGGCTGGCCGTCGGAATTGCGGCTGTCGCGCTTCTTCTCGGGCGTGAAATAGCCGGGCGCGGATGGCCGATCAGATCGCCGTCCTCTTCGTCTGCCTCGGCAATATCTGTCGCTCGCCGCTGGCCGAGGCGGCGTTTCGCCGGGAGCTCGCCGGGCGCGGGTTGACGGCAACCATCGAGTCGGCCGGCACCGGCGGCTGGCACGCCGGTCACCCGCCGGACCCACGCGCGCAGCGCGTGGCGCGGCTCCAGGGCGTCGAGATCGGCGGCTACCGCGCGCGCCAGGTCGTTGCCGCCGACTTCCGCGCGTTCACGCATATTCTCGCCCTCGACTCCCGCAATCTTGCCGATCTGAAGGCGCAGCGGCCGCGTGACGCCGCGGCGCGGATCGGGCTGTTGCTCGACCATGTTCCCGGTCGCGAAGGCCAATCCGTCGCCGATCCCTATTACGGCGACGAGGCCGGATTTCTCGTCACCTGGGACGAGGTCAGCCTTGCCGCGGCAGGTCTCGCCCGCGCCCTTTTTCCTTAGGCAAGCAGATGCTGACCGCCGTCGACCGGGATGATCGTCCCGGTGATATGGCGGGCGGCGTCGCTGACCAGGAAGGCGGCGAGCGCGCCGACATCGCCGACATCGACACCGAGATGTTCGGGCGCCGAGTTGGCACTGTGGGCCAGCAACTCGTCGAAATGGGCGATGCCGCTGGCGGCGCGGGTCAGGATCGGGCCGGGAGAGATTGCGTGGGCGCGGATGCCCTTCTGCCCCAGCTCGGCCGCGGTATAGCGGACGGTGCTCTCCAGCGCCGCCTTGACCGGTCCCATCATGTTGTAGTTCGCGACCACACGCTCGGAGCCGTAAAAACTGACGGTCAACAGGCAGCCGCCCTGCGCCATCAGCGGCTCCGCAAGCCGGGCCATGCGCAGGAACGAGTGGCAGGAGATATCCATCGCGGTCGCGAAGCCCTCTGCTGAGGAATCGACGACCCGGCCCTGGAGATCCTCACGGGGTGCGAAGGCGATCGAGTGCAGGAGGAAGTCCAGCCCGCCCCATTCCTGGGTGATCCTGGCGAAGACGGCTTCCATCTGGCCGGGCTCGTGGACGTCGCAGGGCAGCAGGATCGGGCAGTCGAGAGCCGCCGTGACCAGGCGGACATGCGGCTCGGCCTTGGCGTTGAGATAGGTCGCGGCCAGGGTGGCGCCGCAACGAGCGAAGGCCTGGGCGCAGCCGGCGGCGATGCTCTGGGCGTTGGCGATGCCGACGACGAGGCCGCGCTTGCCGCGCAGATCGACCAGTGGCGGGGGGATCGCGGTCATGAGCTGGATGCCTCGGTGAGGTCGGCGGTTGCGGAGAGCTGTTCCAGGCAATGCAGGCCGATCATGGCTTCCTCGTCAGTGGGCAGGACACGGATGTCGATCTGGCTTCGGCTGGTGCCGATAACGAAGCCGCCGGCCGCGTTGGCCTCAGGATCGATCTCGGCGCCGAGCCAGCCGAGGCGGGCGATGATGCGGTCGCGGATTTCCGGGGCATGCTCGCCGATACCGGCCGTGAAGACGATGCCGTCGAGCCCGCCCAGGCTCGTCGCCATGGCCGCGATCTCGCGGGCGGCGCGAAACACGAACAGTTCGACCGCCTCGGCGGCATGCGGATCGTCACTGGCGAGCAGGGTCCGCATATCGCTCGACACGCCGGAGATGCCGAGCAGCCCGGCGCGGCGATACAGCAAATCCTCCAGCTCCGCCGGCGTCATGCCCCGGGCCTGCAGCAGGTAGAGCAGGGCGCCGGGATCGATCGAGCCGGTCCTGGTGCCCATCACCAGCCCGTCGAGCCCGGTCAGGCCCATCGTGGTGTCGACGCTGCGGCCGTGATGCAGCGCGCATAGGCTCGCGCCATTGCCGAGATGGGCGACGACCAGGCGGCGGTCGGCCAGTTCGGGGGCGAGGCTGCGCAGCCGCCGCGCGATGAATTCGTAGGAGAGGCCATGAAAGCCGTAGCGCCGCATGCCGGCCTCGTGAAGCGCGCGCGGCAGGGCCATCGTGGTTGCAACCGACGGCATCGTGCGGTGGAAGCCGGTATCGAAACAGGCCAATTGCGGCACGTTCGGGCGCAGCCGTCGCAGCGCACGGATCGGCGCGAGGTTGTGGCTCTGGTGCAGGGGTGCGAGAGGGGTCAGGTCTTCGAGTTCGGCGAGAACCTCCTCGTCGACGAGGACCGGCGCGGCGTAGCGGGTACCGCCATGGACGACACGGTGACCGACCATCCCCAACGGGCTGCCCGCCAGCCGGTTCTCGAGGTCGTTGAGCAGCGAGTCGAGCAGATGGTCGTAGTCATGCTCCGCATCGGCGGGCCAGCGAGTCTCCGAGACCGTGCTGCCGTCGGGATCGCGCATCAGCAGATGGGGCGCGGTGCCGATCCCTTCGATCTGGCCATGCAGGTCCGCGCGTAGCCTGGTCTCGTCCGATCCCGGCCGGTAGACGGCAAACTTCAGGCTCGACGACCCGGCGTTGATTGTCAGGATGGCATCATCGCCGGTGCCCGCCATGGTCACGGCAATATCCCGGCTTGCCTGATAGCGGCGCGCGCCATCAGCACGGCGACGGCGCAGGAGGCGATGCGCGTGCGCTCGCTGTCCGCGCGGCTGGTCAGGATGATCGGCACCCTCGCCCCGAGCACCACCCCGGCGGCGTCGGCGCCGGCCAGGAAGCTGAGCTGCTTGGCCAGCATGTTGCCGGCGACCAGATCGGGCACCACCAGGATATCGGCGCGACCGGCGACCGGCGAGACGATGCCCTTTTCCTTGGCCGCGGCCTCGCTGATTGCATTGTCGAAGGCGAGGGGGCCGTCGACGAGACCGCCGGTGATCTGGCCGCGATCGGCCATCTTCGACAGGGCCGCCGCGTCGAGCGTCGATTGCAGCTTCGGCGTCAATGTTTCCACTGCAGAGAGCACGGCCACGCGAGGCTTCTCGATGCCGAGGACATGGGCGAGGTCGATCGCGTTCTGGACGATGTCGCGCTTGTCCTCGAGCGTCGGCGCGATGTTGATCGCGGCGTCGGTGATGAACAGCGGCCGCGGATGGCCGGGCACGTCCATGACGTAGACATGGCTGACCCGGCGCGCCGTCCGCAACCCGGTCGTCGCGGCCATCACCGCATGCATCAACTCATCGGTATGCAGCGAGCCCTTCATCAGCAGGCTGGCCTCGCCGCTGCGGATCAAGGCGACCGCCTGGTCGGCGGCGGCATGGCTGTGGGGGACGTCGACGATGCGCAGTCCCGTCAGGTCGAGTCCGTGTTCGCGCGCCACGCCCCGGATCTTGGCCTCGGGACCGACCAGGATCGGTGTGATCAGCCCGGCACGCGCGGCCTCGACGGCCCCGCTCAGGGACGACAGATCGCAGGGATGCGCAACCGCCGTGACCACGGGCTCGCCGCCTTCGGCCTGCGCCAGCAGCCGGCGGGAATGCTCGTGGCGGCTGAAGCGGATATCGGGGAGCGTCATCGCCGCGCGGCGGACCTTTTCGGTCGGGGCGCGGACTTCGGCGCGCCCGGTGATCACCTGTTTACCGTCCTGATTGCTGCAGACGCAGTCGAGGATGACGTTGCCGGTCTCGGCGTGCTTCTCCAGGACGGTGATCGTCGTCGTGATGCTGTCACCGATCCCGACCGGGCGGCGAAAGCGCAATTCCTGGCCGAGATAGATCGTGCCCGGTCCGGGAAGCTGGGTCCCGAGCACCATCGAGATCAGCGCGCCGCCCCACATGCCGTGGCCGATGATTTTGTGGAACATATCGGTTTCGGCATAGGTCGGATCGAGATGGGCGGGATTGATATCGCCGGACATGATCGCGAAGAGGTCGATGTCCTCCTTGGTCAAGGTCTTGGTCGTGCTCGCCTGGTCGCCGACCGCGATCTCGTCGAAGGTGCGGTTCTCGATCATCGCCGGTTCGGTCGGAGATAAGATATCCATGGGGATCTGTCCTCAGTGTTCGAGCACATAGTCGCCGGGGGCGTCACCGAGCACCGGATAGGCCGCGGCCCCGGGCTGCGGTGGCGCGACCCGTCCCGACGAGGGCAAGGCCCGCAGCCATGCCTCCCACGCTTCCCACCAGGAGCCCTCGCGCCACTGGGCATGCTCGCCCCAGGAATCTGCCGGCATATGGAGCGCGCCGGCGGGGCTGTGGCCGATCCGGTAATGGCGATGGGGATGACCGGGCTCGCTGACGATGCCGGCATTGTGGCCGCCGGAGGTCAGGACGAAGGTGATGTCGGTATCCGTCATGAGGTGAAATTTATAGACGGAGCGCCACGGTGCGATGTGGTCGGTCTCCGTGCCGACGATGAAGCATGGCAGGTGGATATCCTCGAGCGCGACCGGCTCACCGCCTGCGGGGAAACGCCCCTCGGCAAGATCGTTTTCGAGGAACAGGCGGTGGAGATATTCGGAATGCATGCGCGCCGGCAGCCGGGTGCCGTCCTGGTTCCAGGCCATCATGTCGTTGGGCATCTCATGCTCGCCGAGCAGATAGCCGCGGATGGCGCGCGACCAGATCAGGTCGTTCGAACGCAGCAACTGGAACGCGCCGGCCATCTGCTGGCTGTCGAGGTAGCCCTGCTCCGCCATGACATCGCTGAGAAACGCCACCTGATCCTCGGTAATGAAGAGCTGCAACTCGCCGGCCTCTGTGAAGTCGGTCTGCGCCGCCAGCAGGGTGACGCTGCCGAGCCGGTTGTCGCCGTCGCGCGCCATCGCCGCCGCGGTAACCGACAAGAGCGTGCCGCCGAGGCAATAACCCACGGCATGGACCGGGGCGGGGCCGTTGATCGCGGTGACCGCGTCGAGCGCCGCCATCACTCCGTCGAGGCGATAGTCGTCGAAAGTGGTGTCGCAGAGCTCCGGGCCGGGATTGCGCCAGGAAATCGTGAAGACGGTATGGCCCTGGTCGACGAGATAGCGAATCAGTGAATTCTGTGGCGAGAGGTCGAGGATGTAATACTTCATGATCCAGGCCGGCACGATCAGGATCGGCTCCGCCGCGACCGCCGGTGTCGTCGGGGTGTACTGGATGAGCTCCATCAGCCGGTTGCGGGCGACGACCTTGCCCGGCGTGGCGGCGAGATGCTCGCCCACCACGAAACGGGAGGGCTCGGCCGGCCGGCCGCTGGTGATCGCGACCCAGTCGGTCATGAAATTATGCCAGCCCGCGAGCAGATTGCCGCCCGCCTTGTTCCAGGTCGCCGTGGTGACCTCGGGATTGAGCCAGGGTATATTGGTCGGGGAACAGGCGTCGAGCAACTGTCGGGCGCTGAAATTGACGATCCGCTCGGAGTTCCGCGACACTCCCGGCAGGTTGGTGGTCTCATGCTCCCACCAGCGTTCGACCAGCAGGAACTGTTGCTGGATGACGCTGTAGGGCCA
>CAIUCF010000911.1 GCA_903897565.1 uncultured Rhodospirillales bacterium
TCGGCGTCGGCGCGCGCCTGGTCGCGGCCCTCGGCCGAAATCGAGAGATCGCCGAGCCGCGTACGGCGGGCGAAGATGCTGGCGGCGAGGCGATCCTGGGCCTGGGCGGCGGTGCGGTCGGCGATCGCCTGCCGGGCGTCCGCGTCGGCGGCGGTGACCTGGGCCTGGGCCTCGGCGAGTTTGCTCGTCGCAGCATCGACCGCGCTGCGCGCCGCGTCGACGGCGAGCAGGTAGTCGCGGGGCTCGAGCTCGATCAGCAATTGGCCGGCCGTCACGGCGCTGTTGTCGTCTACCTCAAGGCGCTGGACATAGGCGGGCACCTTGGCCATCACCGTCACGACATCGGCCTCGATCGTGGCGTCGTCGGTGCTGATGCCCGACAGGGTTTCGCGATAGACGAAGAGGCCGAGCCCGAGCAGCCCGAGGATCAGGCCGGCGACGAGGATTGTGCGCCATCGCGCAGGGGGCCTCGGTTGAGCGGCGGTAATATCGGACATGGACATCAGCCGAAGAGTTTCTTGGCCGGCGGGGTCGGCGGCGCGATCGGGATGAGCAGCACGGCGAGGCAGCCGATGGCCGCCATCGCGAGGAAGGCGTCGGCATAGGCGAGCGTGGCGGATTGCGTCGCCGCGGCTTCCTGCAGGAGTTTGAGCGCCTTGTGCCCGGCAGCGGCGTGGGTCGCGCCGTTGCGATGCATGACCGCGCCGGCCAGTTGCTGCTGCCAGGCCTGCGCCGCGGCGTCGTGGCTACGCAGATGCTCGAACAGTCGCGAGGAGTGCAATGTCTCGCGCGCTTCGATCAGGGCGGCGATCAGCGCGACGCCGAGCGCAGCGCCGAACTGGCGGAACGTCATGTAGAGCGAGACGCCGTCGAGTAGCCGGCCCTGGTCGAGCTTGGCGACGGTGCCGCTGCCGACCGCTGGCAGCAGCGGCGCGAGGCAACAGGCGTAGAGGATGAGGGCCGGCATATAGTCGATATCCGCGCTGGCGGTGGTGAGTCTCCGCGACAGCCAATACATGCTGGCGATCAGGCAGGCCAGGGCCAGCAGGATGGCACGGCGCTGGCCGATGCGGGCGATCAACTCGACCATTGCGGGACGCAGCGCCGCCGCCGTCAGGGCGTAGACGGCCATGACCTGACCGGCCTGCGCGGCGCTGAGATGCCGGGGATCGATGTTGCGCAGATATTCCGGCAGGGCGTAGAGGCTGCCCGACAGGATCATCCCGGTGAAGACTCCGAGGACGACCGACGACAGCACCGGGCGGTCCCGGATCAGGCCGACGTCGAGCAAGGGAGTATGGTTCGCCGGGGCGCTCTGCCAGACGACGAAGCCGACGAAGGAAAACCCGCTGAGCCAGGCGAGAGCGCGCAGCAGCGGCGCTTCGAGCCAGTCGTCGATCGGTCCGCGGCTGAGGATGATCTGCAGCGCGACGATCGCCGTGCCCACCAGCAAGATCCCGAGCAGGTCGGTGCGGGCGAGGCGGGCGTTGGTCGCGGGCGGCGTGGCGGGAAAGTGGCGGGCGAGAATCCAGATCGCGCAGGCCGCGTAGAGCAAATTCGGGGCGAAGATCAGCCGCCAGTTGGCCTGATCGGCGATATAGCCGCTGCCGAGCAGGCCGGCGGCGCTCGACAGATAAAGCAGGGTCGAGACCTGCATCAGCGACGGGCTGCGCGCCGATTTCGGCAGCAGTACATAGATGCTGGCGCGCCACCACACGATCAACCCGGCGCCGGCGAAGCCCTGGATCGCGCGCCACGCCAGCAGCGCCGGGAAATCCGGCGCAGCGGCGCAGCCCATGCTGGCGACGGCGAACAGCAGGATCGTCGCGATCAGGTAGCGCTTATAGCCGAAGTGCCCGGCCATCCAGATGCAGACCGGCACGCCGAGGAACAGGGCGCAGCTATAGGTCGTCAGCAGCCAGCTACCCTCGTCGAGCGAGACGCCGAGCGTGCCGGTGATATCCGGCAGGATCAGGTTCATCGACTCGAAGGTGTAGAACTCCATGCCGGTGGCGAGGCCGAGACCGAGCAGCAGCATGCGCTGGTCGATCGCCGCCGGGGCAGGGCTCAACGCGCGACCCGTTCCAGCGCGAGCAGCAGCAGGCCGGAGATGATGGCGACGTGTTCGAGCGCCGTCGTGAACTCATGGCGGGCGGCTTGGCCGCGCAGCAGCCAGAAGCGATGGCCGAGTACCGTCGCCAGCGCGGTGAAGCCGGCCAGCATGATCGCGCCGAACGCGGCGCCGAACCCGCTCGCCACCATCGCCCCGGCGACCAGCTGGGTGACGATCGTCATCACCGCGAAGAGCGTGGGTTTCGGCAGGTGGAGTTCGACCACTTCCGCCACGGATTCTCGCCAATGGGTGAGCTTGTCGAAGCCGGCATACAGGAAGACGGCGGCGAGGCCGAGGCGGGTCAGGATCTCGCCATAGCCATAGAGCGTATTGAGGGCGGGCATCACACCGCCCAGCAGGCGCAGCCGAGCGCCCCCCAGAAGGATTTGGCATCGGCAACGGGGACCTCGCGGCCCCAGGCGTGATCATGGCCATGGACCGAGCAGGCGCTGGCGCAGCCGCAACCCGCCGCGGCGACCCTGGCCACAATGCCCTGCTGCTTGTGATAGCCGCCGAAGTCACGCACCGGCGACCAGTCCGGCATCGCCGCCGGGATCGCCGGATCGAGCGTGGCGAATTCGCCGGCGCCGTATACCGGCTTGCCGCCGAGAATCGTCAGCAGGGACTGGGTATGGCGAATCTCGGCACTCGGAATGCTGAAGTAGTCGCGGTCGAGTACGGCGAGATCGGCGAGCTGGCCGACCATGATCTGCCCCTTGGTCCCGGCTTCATTGGAGAACCAGCCCACCTTCTCGGTCCACAGTCGCAGGGCGGTTTCGCGGTCGAGGCAATTGCGGGTCGGATAGAGCTTCAGGCCGCCCACCGTCTCGCCGGTCACCA
>CAIUCF010000912.1 GCA_903897565.1 uncultured Rhodospirillales bacterium
ATGATCTCGCGCATCAACTGCTCGTGGGCATCGTTGACATAGGCATTGATGAAGCCGATGCCGACGGCGCGGAGCCCCAGCTGCGCGATCCGCGCCGAGAGTTCGGCCGCGGCGGCTTCGTCGAGCGGCCGGTCGACTTCGCCCCGCGCGTTCATCCGCTCCGGTACGGTAAAGCGGAAGCGCCGGCGGATGATCGGCTTGGGCTTCTGCTGATAGGGATCGTAGAGATGCTCGCGATGCTGGCGGCCGATCTCGATGGTATCGCGAAAGCCTTCGGTCGTGATCCAGCCGACATCGGGATAGCTGCGCTCGATGAGCGCGTTGGTGCCCGTCGTCGTGCCGTGCATCAGATGCGAGATCTGCCCGAGCGGAATCCCGGCCTCGCCGATCGCCTGCAGCACGCCGATCGAACGGTCGGGCCTGGTCGTCAGCACCTTGGCGGTCCGCTGCTCGTCAACGTCCTCGTTCCAGGCAAAAAGATCCGTGAATGTGCCCCCGACATCCACCCCGACGCGCCACGACATCGACCCTCCAGCATTTCAGTGGAATTGATCAAAACTCTGCGCAGAGTCTGGCTGCGCCACAATACCCATGCACGGGTATGGTCGGCTCACTCCATCCGATCTGCGCCGGCAGTCATGGACCCGCCGCCGGCTGGGTACCGGGGAAGTACTCGGTATGGGTTTCGCCGGTGCGGCCGTAGTACACCACCCGCGCGCCGAGGATCGAAACGAGATAGCCGGCGCAGCCTGCGCCCATGACTTTGGCGCAGAAGCCCCTATAGGTGTAGCCGGAGACCTGTGTCTGGGCCTCGCGCACCGCCTCCTTGATCGCGGCGGCGTCGAAGCGCGCGGCTACCGGCGTGCTCAGCCGCTCCGTCTCCATGTCGATCGTTGGGCCGTCCGGGCGATAATAGGTGCGGGTGGCGCGACGGAAATCGACATCGTAGCCGTCGAAGCCCGCCTCGGCCAGCAGCTGCACGCTCTGTGGAAAGGTCATCGCGTCAGATTCGGCGCCTTCCAACGTGGCGCGGGCGACGTCTTGCCAGTTCGTGCTCATGTCATCTTCCTTGTCGCGGTCAGTTTTGGGATGCCGCCGTCAGTCGACGGGCGGCGAGGCGAGGCCGCGTTGCTCGACGATCCCGCGTAGGATGCGGAACAGCGCCGCGCGGTCGTCCGATGTCAGGTGAGCGAAGAATTCGGCATCGTTGGCGTCCGCTAGCGCCGCCAATCCGGGGACCAGGGCGCGGCCCGTTGGGGTGAGCGCGAGGGTCTGCGCCCGCCCGTCCTCTGGATCGGCGGCGCGAAGCAGCAGCGATTTGGCGATCAGCCGGTCGGCGAGCCTGCTGATCGCGCCGCGGGTCATGCCCATGCGAGCGGCCAGAATACTCGGGGCGAGCGCCTCTTCGTCCAGCAACTGACGCATCAGCACCCATTCCGCCACCGTCACGCCCTGGGCCTCGACCTTGCGGGCAAAGGCCTGCGAAACATGGTTGAAGACGAAGCGTAGCCAGTAGCCGAGATGGGTCGTCAGGTCGGATGCGGGTCGGGTGGGCATCGAGCTCTCCAGTAGTTGACTAGGAAACTATATCGATATAGTTTCTTAGTCAATTATATTCCTGCGGCCGATACGGCGCCGGTCGCAGATGCCTTACCTACACAGAACTGGGTATTGAGTCCGCGCCGTAATGGCCTCTACCGTCCCCTTACTTGGTCACAGCCAATCGTCGAAGGGGCCCTCGAATTGACCAATACTTTCCGGAACAAGGCCGAAGTGGTCATCGTCGGCGGCGGCATCGCCGGCGTCTCGATCGCCTATCATCTCGCCAAGCTCGGCATCACCGACGTCGTGCTGTGCGAGCGCAAGCAGCTGACCTGCGGCACGACCTGGCATGCGGCCGGCCTGGTGACGCAGCTGCGGGCGACCCGCAACATGACCGATCTCGCCAAATACACGGCGGAACTCTTCCTCGGCCTCGAAGCCGAGACCGGGCAGGCGACCGGGTTCCGCCAGAACGGCGCGCTGCGCGTCGCCAAGCATCCGGGACGGCTCGAAGAATTGCTGCGCGGCGCCTCGATGGCGCGAAGCTTCGGCCTGCCGGTCGAGGTGGTCGGGCCTGAGGAGATCAAGGAGCGCTGGTCGCCGGTCAATACCGACGGCCTGATCGGCGGCGTCTGGATGCCGAAGGACGGCCAGGTCAATCCCGTAGACGTGACGATGGCGATGGCCAAGGGCGCCCGCGACAATGGCGTGACGATCCTCGAGAATCTCCGCGTCGATCGCATCCTCGTGGAAAACGGGCGGGCCCGCGGCGTGATCACCGAGCACGGCGAAATCCGCGCCAAAAAGGTCGTGATCTGCGGCGGCATGTGGTCGCGTGAGCTCGCAGCCCTTAACGGCGTCTCGCTGCCGCTCCATGCCGCCGAGCATTTCTACATCGTCACCGAAGCCCTGCCGGATCTGCCGCGCAACCTGCCGGTGCTGTTCGTCACCGACGAGCAGGCCTATTACAAGGAGGATGCCGGCAAGCTGCTGCTCGGCTGCTTCGAGCGCCAGGCCAAGCCCTGGGGTCACAAGGGAATCCCCGAGGATTTCTGCTTCGATTCCCTGCCCGAGGATTTCGACCATTTCGAGCCGATCCTGCAGCAGGCGACGGAGCGGGTGCCGATGCTGGCCAAGGCCGGCATCCAGCTGTTCTTCGTCGGACCGGAGAGCTTTACGCCGGACGATCGCTACCTCCTCGGCGAGACCCCGGAAATCGACGGGCTCTACGTCGCCTGCGGCTTCAACTCGATCGGCATCCTGTCGTCGGGCGGGGTCGGCAAGGCGTTGTCGCACTGGATCCGCGACGGCCATCCGCCGGTCGATCTCGCCGACGTCGATGTCCGCCGGATGATGCCGTTCCAGTCGAACCGGAAGTTCCTCTTCGACCGGACGACCGAGACGCTGGGGCTCCTGTTCGACATGCATTGGCCCTACCGCCAATACGCGACGGCGCGCGGCGTCAGGCGGAGCCCGTTCCATGACCGGCTGATCGCGGCCCGCGCCTGCATGACCGAGGCGGCCGGCTGGGAGCGCCCCGGATTCTTCGCGCCGCCGGGCATGGCGCCGGAGATCGCGTATTCCTATGGCCGCCAGAACTGGTTCGACGTGGTGGCGGCCGAGTGCCGGAACACACGCGAAAACGTCACCCTGTTCGATCACAGCTGCTTCGCCAAGATCGCCGTCGATGGCCGCGATGCCTGCGCCGCGCTGAGCCGTATCTGCGCCAACGACGTCGACGTTCCGGTCGGGCGGATCGTCTATACTCAATGGCTGAACGAGCGCGGCGGCATCGAGGCCGATCTGACGGTGACGCGGCTGTCCGAGACCTCGTTCCTGATCGTGACGATCGCGGCGTCGCAGGTTCGCGACATGGCATGGCTGCAGCGCCATCTGCCGGCGGACGCCCAGGTCTTCGCGCGCGACGTCACGTCGGGCCTGCCCATGCTGGCGCTGATGGGGCCGCGCTCGCGGGCGCTGCTGCAGTCCCTCTCGCCGGACGATCTTTCCAACGAGGCCCTGCCGTTCGGCGCCAGCCGCGAGGTCGAGATCGGCTACGCCAAGGTCCGG
>CAIUCF010000913.1 GCA_903897565.1 uncultured Rhodospirillales bacterium
ATAGAATTCGTTCATCTCGGTATCGCCGTCAGTGCCGCGCAGCTCGGCGAACAGCGCCGATTGCAGCCCGACCGCGGCGCGGAATTCCTCGCCATGGCGCAGCGCCAGGTGCAGCACCGCACGCCCGCCGATCGAGCAGCCCATGACCACCGGCTTTTCCAGCCCGAGCGCGTGCTTGATCGCCATCACTGTCGTCATGTAGCGATCGGTCGAGAGCTGATAGATCTCGCTCTCGAAGCCCGGCGGCGGCGAGGACTTGCCATGGCAGGGCAGGTCGAAGGCGATGACGCGGAAATGCTTGGTCACCTCTGGATCGTTGAGCACGCCGCGATACTGGCGGCCGTCGGAGCCGGCGGTGTGCAAGCACAGCAGGGGAATGCCCTGACCGGCTTCCTCGAAATACACGCGATGCTCGCGGCCCTCGATCTCGAGATGGAGGTAGCGGCCGGTGATCGGCTCGACACGGTTGCCGGCGAATTTGGCCGGCTTGGCGGGCGCGGCTTTGGCGCGGCCGGCGGCGAACACGCCCTCTATGAACAGGAGATTGCAATAGAAGGCACGGCTGTCGCCGGCCAACGTCAGATTATCGGTGATGAACATGCCGTAGATCGACGAGAAGCCGATCGGCGGCGTCGTCAGGAACAGCTTGATCCAGGCATCCTTGGTCGCCCTGAGCCGGATCGCCTCCTTGCCGTCGCTGCCCTCGCTGACCTTGATCGACTCGTTGCTGAAGGCAATGGTCCAGTCGCCCTCGCCGATGACCTCGGCGACGACAGCGAAATTACCGAATTGGGTCTGCCAGGCGAGATGCTGGTTGCCGTCGAGGGCTGTGGCGAGCTTTGCGAACATTGAAGGCCTCCCGTTTTTTTTGACTGTTATCTTCCGTCTATCCCATGCTTACTCGGGATTGTAAAACCAATTGTTCGAACTTAATGGCCGAGATATCAGGGTTGTGATGGCGGTCATGATGGCGGACGATTCCTCGTGTCGCTATGATGCCGGGGGCTCGTTCCGGACGTTTCCGTCAAGTTCGAACCATTGACAGAGAATGCGGCGGCGTGAAATCAGTGTCGGCCGCTGGGACATGAAGCGATGATCGCGGGCAAGCGCGGCGGTTGAGGGCGGGGGGATTACAAGCATGGCCGATTTCGAGGCCGACTACATCATCGTCGGGGCGGGCTCGGCGGGCTGCGTCGTGGCTAATCGCTTGAGCGAGACCGGGGCCAAGGTGCTGCTGCTCGAAGCGGGCCCGCGCGACTGGCACCCGATGATCCATATTCCGGCGGGTGTGCTCAAGCTGCTCGCCAACCCGCTGGTCAACTGGAACTACACGGCGCAGCCCGATGCCGCGACCGGCAATAGGCCGTTCCATTGGCCACGGGGTAAGGTGCTGGGGGGCTCGAGCTCGATCAACGGCATGCTCTACGTCCGTGGCAACCCGGCGGATTACGACAACTGGGCGCAGCTGGGCTGCCGCGGCTGGACCTATGACGAGGTGCTGCCGCTGTTCCGCAAATCGGAACGCTACGCGCCGGGCGACCCGCAGTTTCGCGGCAAGGACGGCCCGATGCAGGTCGAGGACTACCGCACCATCCTGCCGCTGACTCATCACTTCGTCCAGGCGGCGCAGGAGGCGGGGTTTCCGTTGCTACCCGATTTCAACGGCAAGAGCCAGGAAGGCGTCGGCTACGCCCAGATGTCGCGCAACGGCCGCTTCCGCGGCTCGACGGCGACGACCTTCCTGCGCGACGCCAAGAACCGCGCCAACCTCCGGATCGTTACCGGCGCCACGGCGACCAAGCTGCTGTTCGAGGGCAAACGCTGCGTCGGCGTCGCCTTCCGCCGCGGCGGCAAGGATGAGCGCGCGACGGCAGGGCGGGAAGTCGTGCTCTCGGGCGGCGCCATCAACTCGCCGCAGCTGCTGCAGATCTCCGGCATCGGCGACCCCGGCCATCTGAAGTCGATCGGCGTGGATGTGCTGCAGGAGTCGCCGAATGTCGGCGCCAATCTGATGGATCACTACGTCACCCGGGTGAGCCATCGGGTGAAGGATCTGATCTCGATCAACCAGCTGTCGCGCGGTCCGCGGCTGGCGCTCGAAGTCGCCAAGTTCGCGCTGCTCGGCACCGGCGCGCTGACCTTCGGCGTCACCAGCGCGACCTTGTTCTGTCGCAGCCGCGAGGGCCTCGCCAGCCCCGATCTGCAGCTGCTGTTCACGCCCGCGAGCTACGATCAGAACCGCTTCGGTCAGCTCGAACAGGAATCGGGCATGACGGCGGTGATCTGCCCGGTGCGGCCGGACAGCCGCGGCACGATCAAGGCGAAATCGGCCAATGCGCTGGAATATCCGGAAATCCAGGCCGGCTACCTGACCGCGGAGAGCGATCTCCATCTCATGAAGGCCGGGTTCGAGCATGTCCGCCGCATCTTCGCCCAGCCGGCGCTGGCGCGGCACAGCCTCGGCGAGACCCTGCCGACGGCGGCGGTCTCCAGCGAAGCCGATATCTTCGATTATTTCCGCCGCACCGGCGGCACTCTGTTCCATCCCGTCGGCACCTGCCGAATGGGTGAGGATCCGGGCGCGGTCGTGGATTCGCGCCTGCGCGTACGCGGCGTCGACGGCTTGCGGGTGGTCGACGCCTCGATCATGCCGACCCTGACGACCGGTAACACCAACGCCCCGACCATCATGATCGGCGAAAAGGGCGCGGCGATGATCCGCGAGGACGCCCGGGCCTAGCCCGAGGACGTCCCCGTCGGGACCTCAGAACGCAAGCCGGTAGGCGGCACCGTCGCGGACGATACGGCCGGCGGTGACGCCAGCCCAATGCGTGCCGATGACCAGGATCCCGTCCTCGGCGCGGGCCGCGAAGATTTCCTCGCGGGTCTTGGTCGATTGCGCCTGGTCGGAATCAAAGCTCGCCGCCCAGTCGGGATGGGCGAGCTGGCAGGGGTGATGGGCCATGTCGCCGGTGATCATCGCAGCCTCGCCCTTCGACGAAATGTGGATGCTGACATGGCCGGGCGTGTGGCCCGGGGTCGGGATCAGCCGGACCTCGTCGCAGATGCGATGATCGCTCGCCACCAGGTCGACCAGCCCGGCGTCGAACACCGGCTGAATCGAATCGCCGAAGACGATGCGGTTGAGTTCGCCATGCGAGTCGCCGGGCTCGCAATGCTCCGCCTCGTGCTTCCAGTGCTCGAACTCGGTGCGGCCCATCAGATAGCGCGCCTTGGTGAAGGTGGGGACCCACTTGCCGTCGACCAGGGTCGTGTTCCAGCCGACATGATCGATATGAAGATGGGTGCAGACCACCGTGTCGATGCTCTCGGGCGGAAAGCCGGCGAGATTCATCATGTCCATGAACGGCAGGCGCATGCGGTCGAAGAACGGCACGACCGGGCGCGGCTTGTCGTTGCCGACGCAGGTATCGACCATGATGCGGCGCGTCGGCGTCTCGATGATCAGGGCGTGGAAGCTCAGGATCAGCGAACCCTCCGGCGTGATGAAGTGCGGCTGCAGCCACTGCATTGGCAGCACGGCCTCGGGCGTCGCCTGGGCGATCAGGAACTCGAGGCCATGAGCCAGTTCCGACTCGACGATCTTGGTGATGGTGACATCACCGATCTTCCATTTGCGCATCATTCGCTTCCATCCCTCCGGATATTCGCGGCGGTTGTCCGCCCGCCTGGCAGGAAGCTTTAGCACAGGGATCGGCGTCGGTATAAATCAAATTGTTCGAACTTAATGATGACGGCTGAACGGGATACGCGCTGGCCCGTTGACGCGAACGAGTTTACATGGAGGGATAGATACTTAATCTTCTTACCCCGGTGCGTGTGACTGACGGAAAGGGACAAATCGACACCATGGGCGTGCGATCACAGGGGGCTTCAGCGGGCATCGCCGAGGAATTGGCGCGCGAGTTGACAGAGGGTGTCTATCCCGTGGGCGGGCGGTTCCTCAGTGACCAGGAATTGCAGGAGCGCTTCGGCGTCGGCCGGCACAGCGTGCGCGAGGCGCTGAAGATCCTGGCAGAGCGCGGGTTGCTCGGCCGCCGGCGCAAGACCGGGACCTTCGTGCTCTCCACCAATCCGGTGACGCCCTACGTCCATTCCTTGCGCGACTTGCGCGGTCTGCTCGACTTCGCTGCCAGCACGTCGTTGGAAATCCGCCATCTCGGTCTGATCTCGACCAGCGACAAGGCGCTCGCCGACATCAGCGATCTGCCCGACAAGCGCTGGCTCCGCGTTGCCGGGCTGCGTTCGGTCAAGGAGACCGGCGTGCCGCTGTGCTGGACCGAAATCCTGGTGCCGGAGCGGTTCTCGCCGCCGCGTGAGGTGCTGCTGTCGACGACGCGGACGATCTACGAGGAGATCATGGCCCATAACGGCTTCCGCCTCGAATATGTCGAGCAGGAGGTGACCGCCGCCCTGCTGCCGCCGGCCATGGCCGAGCTGCTGAAACCCGATGGCGAGACCGCCGGTTTGCTGGTCAAGCGCCGCTACGTCTCCCATACCGGCGAGACCTTCGAGTTCTCGCAGAACCTCTACCCGGCCGGCCGCTACACGATCCGCAGCATCATCCGCCAGCGGGCGTGAGCGACGGGCGCGGAATTCGTGCGGCGTCTAAGACGATTCTGCCATATTCCTGAATAGACGGTGGTTTCAGATCGTCCCGGGAGACTAATTCATGCGCGCAACGCTCGATGCCGTCGATCTCCGCCTGTTGGCCGCACTGCAGGTCGACGCCGCCCGCTCGACGGCGGAACTGGCCGAGCTCGTGGGCATCTCGCAATCGGTGTGCTGGCGCCGCATCCAGCGTTTCCGTAGCGAGGGCATCATCAAGGCCCAGGTCGCCCTGGTCGATCGCGAGGCGGTCGGCCTCAACGCCCAGGTCTTCGCCGAGGTCAAGCTCTCGGCCCATGGTCGCTCCAATCTCGCGGAATTCTCCGAAGCGATCCGCGGCTTTCCCGAAGTGCTCGAATGCTTCGTCCTGATGGGGCGGTTCGATTTCCTGCTGCGGATCGTGGCTGAGGATATCAAGGCCTATGAGCGCTTCTTCTTCGACAAGCTGTCGCAGCTGCCGGGGATCCAGGAGATCAACTCGATCGTCGCAATGTCGGAAATCAAGTCGACCACGGCGATGCAATTGCCGCAGTCCGGCGGCTAGCCGCGCGGCGCCGGACCGATCGGATCATGCCGGCGGCAGCAGGGCCTGCATGCGTTGAAGCTCCTGTAGCGGCGGTGTCGCCGCGATCGCGGCGGCATCGAGCAGCGGCCATTTGATGCCGCGCGGCCGCGGGTGGCTGCGCTTGACCTCGATCATCGCGGAAGGCGTCGCGATCATATCGACGATGATGTCGGTCGGGCTCGGCGTCAGCTTGTCCTCGACGACCTGGACGTCATGGACGATCGCGATTACCGGGACCTCTTCGTCGACGATGCCGAGCTCGGTGAACATGCCCCATTCCATGTCGAAATAGCCGTGGCCCTTGCCGAAACGGACGCCGTCGCGCGACACGGCGGAAGCGCCGGTGACGAGATAATCGAAGCGGCCGCGCGCACCGATCTCGGCGAGGCTGATCGGCCGGCCGAAATGCTCGAGCCCGTCGAGCCAGGCCGCGAACAGTTCCTGGCCCGGCGGCACCATCCCCGGCTCGAGCAGGAAGAAGCCGCGATGGATGCCGTAGGTCGAGACCACCAGGGTGCAGCCCAGCTGCAGCAGGCGACGGCGCAGCTCGACCAGGCAATTATCGGGAGTGACGAACACGTAGCGGCCGCTCTGGGCGCAGGGCAGGGCCATGATCCGATCGGTGGCGGCGTCGCTGCCGACGAAATCCGGGATCACCTCGGAAAAGCGCTTGTCGAAGCGGGAATCGGCGATCGCAACCGCGTCGAGCTTCGTCCAGATACGCTGGCGGATCAGAGTAGCAGTGTTCATGGCGGTCAATCCTGTCGTTTTGCGGGATATCAGCAGCAAGCGCTATGCCAAGTTGGTGAAAGAGCGAAACTCATCGCGGCTGACCTGCTGTCGATCTAAGATCGACAATCTAACCAGCGAGCTGGGGATCAACCAAGGTGACCGACCCGACCGATCTGCTGCGCCAGTTGTTCGCGACCGCCGTCGCCGCCGTCGCGCCCGAGCATTGTGTGCCGCCGCATCTGCCCGCGCCGCCCGTCGGGCGGACCGTGGTCATCGGCTTCGGCAAGGCGTCGGCGGCGATGGCGCGCGCCGTCGAGGATCACTGGAGCGGCCCGCTCTCCGGGGTGGTGGTTACCCGCTATGGCCATGGCGACACGGGCACGCGCCGGATTGCGGTGATCGAGGCCTCGCATCCCTTGCCCGATACGCAATGTCTCGTCGCCGCCGACGCGGTGCTGGCGGCCGTCACCGGGCTCACGGCCGATGATCTGGTGATCTGTCTCGCCTCGGGCGGCGGCTCGTCGCTACTGGTGCGGCCGGCGGCCGGGATCACCCTGGCGGAAAAGCGTTCGGTGACCGGGGCGTTGCTG
>CAIUCF010000914.1 GCA_903897565.1 uncultured Rhodospirillales bacterium
CGCCAGCAGCGGCGCATAGCCCATCCGCATGCCGCGAACCTGCGCCATGCCCTCGGGCTTCGTGACCAGCACCGGCAGCGGCCGCCAGCGATCTTCCGGGTCCGGCGCCATCGTCAACACCGCGTCGACGGCGCCGGTCTCGAGCAGGCGCTGGCCGATCCGGGTGGCAATTCCAGTCCATTGCGCGTCCGGCATCGGCGATTTCAGACTCGCCCGCAGCATCTGCCGGAAGGGCCCGAAAAACCGCTCGTCGCCTTCTGCGAGATCACGCGCCCGGCCATGCAAGCGTGCTTCCTGCGCAGGGTAATTCGGCTTGATGAACTGGCACGCGGTACCACAGCGAGTGGGCTCCGCGGACCGGGATATACCGCAATCGGTGCAGAGTCCGCGCGGGGCGGCGGGGCCCAGGGCCGGCGCCCACACCGCCGGTAGTCCGGGCGCGTCGGTCATTGCCCGCCGCCTACCAGGCGGGTGTGGTGACACTGTCAGGCTGGAACGCCTCACCCGCCTCGGTGCGGATCTCGGTGCCGAGACGGCGGCCGAGTGCGGCGCTCGCCTCCTGCGGATCAGCGCCAAGCTCGATGACGGCCTCGCGTCGCCAGCGCAGCTTGCCGTCCGGTGTCAGGACTTCGCCGACGAAACTGAGCTGATTGCCCTCGACCCGGCCGAGCGCCCCGATGGGGGTCCGGCAGGAGCCGTCGAGGGAATCGAGGAAAGCCCGTTCCGCGGTGGTCGCGATCTCGAATTGGGGCAAGGTCAACAGCCGTAGCGCCTCCAAGGTCGCGCGATCATCGCTGCGGCAGGTGATCGCGAGGGCACCCTGACCGGCGGCCGGCGGCATCAATTCGGTCGGGATCAGCCCGGCGACGTGATCGGCGAGGCCGAGCCGCAGCAGCCCGGCCAGCGCCAGAAAGGTGGCGTCGATCTGGCCTTCGGCGAGCCGCTTCAGCCGGGTCTGGACGCTGCCGCGCAAGGTGACGACCTTGAGATCAGGACGTAGGTTCAGGGTCTGCGCCTGGCGCCGCAGGCTGGCGGTGCCGACGACCGCGCCCGCCGGCAGTGACAGGAGATCGCCGGTGCTGCCGCAGATGAAGGCGTCGCGCGGGTCCTCGCGCGACGGCACGCAGGCTAGCACGATCCCTGGCGGCAGCTTGGTCGGCAGATCCTTCATTGAGTGGATCGCGGCATCTATCTGGCCAGCGAGCAGCGCCTCGTCGAGCTCCTTGGTGAACAGCCCCTTGCCGCCGGCCTCCTGCAGCCGGCGATCCTGGATCTGGTCGCCGGTGGTCGTATAGCCGTGGATGCTGAAATCGTCGAGCGGGGCCGCGAGAGCGCTGCTCAGCATGGCCTGGACCAGATGGGTCTGCGCCATCGCGAGCGGCGAGACGCGGGAACCAAGTCGAATTCTTACTGCCATGCGTCCGTGTCCTGATCTCGAAATTCCGTAAGCCCGATCGCGCTTATAGCAGACGATGGCATGACCGACGATAAGGCCCGCTTCGCGCGTCACCAAGAATGATCGCAGCCAATCCGACCAAAGCTGCGGTAAGGTCGCAACCATATTCCTCCGCGGCGCTTGATCTTGTCATCGGCGACGATGACTCTGCATCCGCTGAGAATAATGCGGAAAACCAATAATTCACCGCCACCAGATGGAGAATCATCATGAAATTCGACAAACTCCCCCTCGTCGCCGCCTTGGCTGTCGCGCTGTTCTCGGCACCAGGCGCCAAGGCCGCGCCAGTCGATATCGGCGTCGTCGACGACGCCGGCAAGGCGATATTGGGTGACGCCGAACACGGCGCGACAGTGTTCCACAAATGCGCCATCTGCCATTCGGTCCAGGCAGGCGCCAATCGCATCGGCCCCAGCCTGCACGGCGTCGTCGGTCGCCATTCCGGGACGGTCGAGCACTTCAACTACTCTGCCGCAAACAAGAATTCCGGCATCGTCTGGACGGCACAGAAGATTTTCGAATACCTGAAGGCGCCGCAGAAGATGGTTCCCGGCACCAAGATGGCCTTCCCCGGGCTACCGGAGGCGCAGGATCGCGCCGACGTGATCGCGTATCTCGAAGCCAATTCGAAATAGCCGGTACGACGCCGGGGATGACCGGTCATCCCCGGCGGATGATCTTCCGGGTCCGGAACCCGGGGCTGGACATTGCGCGCGGAGAGCGTGCATAGGCTTGGCGATGCGGACAGTCATTGCCCTGATCACGACAATCCTGCTCTGGGGCGCCGGCTTCGCCGCGATCCGAATCGCGCTGACCTCGTTTCAGCCTGTCGATCTTGCCGCGATGCGCTACCTGATCGCCTCTGCAGCCCTCGCCGCTTACGGGCTGGCAGTCCGGCCGCGATTGCCCATGGCCGGCGATCTGCTGAAGCTCGCGATCGGCGGTGTCCTCGGGATCGCCGTCTACAGCATCTGCCTGAATCTGGGCGAGCGCTCCATCAATTCCGGCACCGCCAGTTTCCTGATGAGCACGACTCCGATCTTCACGGCCGGGTTCGGCCTGTTGTTCCTCGGCGAGCGGCCACGAGCCTGGGGTTGGATCGGCATGGCGATCAGCGTCGCCGGGATCGGGCTTCTCGCCCTGTCCGGCTCGAAAGTTCGCCTCAACGTCGGTGCGCTTTATGTCCTGCTGGCCGCACTCTCAACCTCGATCCTGTTTATCCTGCAACGACCGATGATGGCGCGCTACGGGCCGCTCGCCGTCACCTCCTGGGTCATCTGGACCGGCACCGTGCCGCTGCTGCCCTTCATGGGCTCGGGGCTGACGGCTGCGAGCCATGCCTCGCGCGGGTCGCTCGCCGCGCTGGTCTTCCTCGGCATTGGGCCGGCGGCGCTCGCCTATGTCACCTGGGCCTATACGATGTCGCGGCTGCCGGCAGCCCAGGCCGCGAGTCTTCTCTATCTGGTGCCACCGGTCGCGACCTTGATCGGGTTCGTCTGGCTTGGCGAGGTGCCGACACCGGTCGCCCTGATCGGCGGCAGTTTGGCGCTGGGTGGGGTGCTCGTGGTCAACACCCTGGGGCGTCGGGCGATGCCGGCGATCATCGTTCCGCGGTGATGTTACGGCGGGCTGGTGGATCGTAAGATTTTGACCCATGTCATTTTGTCGCGCGACGCACCGGGATATAGCCAATGCTGCGGGTGGGATATCAATCATCCGCGAAGCGCCGCAATCTTCAGACAGTTGTAACGGATTCCCGAAATGCTCATGTCGAGGCTTCAGATGGGTTCGGGGACCTGGGACGGGTAGCAATGCCGGCGACAGCCCTGCCCCTGCGACAAAAGCCGCAGCACCAACCACAGAATAATGTTTGCACTGAAGTCGAAAGAATCAGAATTTAGCGTCGGTCAGGTGTCGGTCGGGAACCGGCCGGCGTCTTCGGAGAGAAGAGTATGAAGTACGAAGAGTTTTTCGCCCAGGAGCTCAACGTCCTCAAGCAGGACGGCCGCTACCGCGTCTTCGCCGATCTGGAACGACGCGCCGGCCAATTCCCGGCCGCGACCCGCCACGACGGCGGCAAGACCCATGATGTTACGGTGTGGTGTTCGAACGATTATCTCGGCATGGGCCAGCACCCCAAGGTCCTGGCGGCGATGCACGAAGCGCTCGACAGCTGCGGCGCCGGCGCCGGCGGCACGCGGAACATCTCCGGCACCAATCACCAGCATGTCCTGCTCGAGCGTGAGCTCGCGGATCTGCATGGCAAGGAAGCGGCGCTGCTGTTCACCTCGGGCTACGTCTCCAACTGGGCCGCTCTCGGCACATTGGCTTCGCGCCTGCCCGATTGCGTCGTCCTCTCCGACGCCGGCAATCACGCCTCGATGATCGAAGGCATTCGTCACAGCCGCGCCGAGTGCCAGATCTTCAAGCACAATGACATCGAGGATCTCGACCGCAAGCTCGCCGCGATCGCGCCGGGCCGCTCCAAGCTCGTCGCCTTCGAATCCGTCTA
>CAIUCF010000915.1 GCA_903897565.1 uncultured Rhodospirillales bacterium
AGCAGGCGCATCGAGATTCGCGCGAACGCCTCTTCGCATCCCGCCGGGTCGCCTTCACGCGTGGCGTCGCTCAGGGCCGAGAGCAGGAGCCAGGGCAGGGTTCGGATCCACGCGTCGTGACCGCCGGCCGGGATCAACTGGCCCTCGACGATGCCCTGGCTTTCGAAGGCGAGCATGAAGGGCCGGGCGGTGGTGCGGAAGGTCGCCGCGAAGACATGCGGGCGGTCGAGCAGCCAGTGAACGACGGGATCGCGCAGAAAGATCCGCATGATGACCCGGGGGCCGACACCGGCGAGCAGGCGGTAATCGCCAACCGAGGCCATGATCGATCGCGTGCCATCGATGATCCGCTCGATGCTTTGGCGTGCGAGTTCGAGGACGAGTTCGTCCATGCCGATGAAATGCGTATAAAACGAGCCATAGGCGACGTCGGCGCGGCTCGTGATGTCGGTGACGGTCGTCGCGTCGAGCCCCTTGTCTTCGAAGAGTTCTGCCGCCGCTTCGAGCAGCGCCGCGCGCGTTCGCTGCCGCCGCCGCGTGACTCGGCCGGGCTGTGTCTGCCGCGCTACCTCGATTGCCATCTGTGCTCCGGATCTGAGATTGGCGGGAAGCATCCGATTTTTCCAATAATGACAAAATGTCATAATTGACGCAATATCATTTCTAGATTAGACCTTGCTCGGCAAGCAGCGATTTGCGGCCAAGGAGGGGCACGGATATGGCGTCACATCGGCAGGAATTGATCGGCAGGGCGAGGGAACTGGCTCCTCTGTTTGCGACACGCGCGCTCCAGGAGGAGGCGAAGCGATCGCCGCTCGACGAGACGGTCCAGGACCTGATCGGTTCGGGAATCCTCGCGACCCTGACCCCGCGGCGCTATGGCGGCCACGAACTCGGGGTCGACACGATGGCTGAGATCACCCGGATCTTCAGCGAGGCCTGCCCTTCGACCGGGTGGATCGCGGCGTTCTACATGGGCGCGGCCTGGCGCGCCCTGATGTTCCCGGAGCAGGCGCAGCGGGAGATATTCGCCGACAAGCCCTACATGCTGTGTGCCGGGCAGGCTGCGCCCTTGAACCGGGTCAGCCGGGTCCCCGGCGGCTACCGGATCACGGGCCAGACGCCCTGGAGTTCGGGCTCGGTGCATGCCGAGTGGATCACGTTCGTCGGCGTGCTGATCGAGGAAGGCGTAGCGCCGTCGCCCCTGGCGTTCCTGGTGCCGCGCGCCGACACCCATCTGGTGGATACCTGGTTCGTTGCCGGCATGCGCGGCACCGGCAGCAATGACATGCGCGTCGACGACGTGTTCGTGCCGGAGTATCGCACCGCCTCATTCGCGCTGGCGATGTCGGGTGCGACACCCGGCCAGACGCTGCATGCCAATCCTATGTATTCCAAGCCGTTCCTGCCCTTCGCCATGACCGAGGTCGTGCCGGTGCTGGTGGGCGCCATGCGCGGCGCGGCCAACGCCTTCCTGCGCCGCACGCAGGAACGGCAAGGGACGATCAGCGGCGTCAAGGCGGCCGGCAAGCAGGCGGCACAGATGCGGCTTGCCCGGACCTTCGCCCGCGCCGACGCGGCCGAGATCCTGCTTGCAGATTATCTCCGCATCTTTATCGCCGACCGGCCCGAGCAGGCCGACCTGCAGGACCGTTGCGGCATGAAGCTGAAGGCGGCGTTCATTACCGATCTGTGCCGCGACGGCATCAACGATATCGTCCGCGGCATCGGCGGTGACGGCTTCCGCGATGCCTCGCCGCTGCAGCGTTATTTCAGGGACGTCAACATGCTCGCCGTCCACGCCTTTCTCGACATCGACACCGCCGCGGAGAGTTATGGACGGATGGCGCTCGGGCTCCCGCCGGAGGACATGCTGCTGTAATGCAGGAGTGACCGCGGCGTCCCGCCACGTTGCCGCGTGGTTTTTGCATCACTCGGCTTCAATATGGCTGGATAGCGTTTCTCGGCATTGTCTCCACCCCACCTCCGGGGTTATGGAAGCGCCATCGATCACTTCTTAGTGATTGATTTGCTGGAGAAATGATTATGACTACCAAGAAACTGCTCGCCGCCGCCCTGCTTGGGGCCGTCTCGGCACTCGCGCTCACCGGTGCTGCCTCCGCCGATCCGATCGTCGGGCCCTATGGCTCGCTCGGCGTCGGCGCCCAGTTCAACAGCTCGACCGGAAGCGCCACCTATGATCTCGGGCCCTCTTACGCCGCCTCGCTCGGCTGGTCGTTCGGCAACGGCTTTCGCAGCGAGTTCGAAGCGGCGTACGCCGGCAACGGCATCGACAAGCTCGACCATGTCAAGCAGGGCGGCAATCTGCATGTCGTCAGCTTCCTGCTCAACGGCATCTACGATTTCGACCAGTATCCGCTGCTCGGCATCCTGACGCCGCACGCCGGCGCCGGCGTCGGCTTCAGCTCTGTTCATGCCGGCGGCTTCAATGCCGGTGGCCCGGTGCCGGGCCTGATCAGCGAGAAGACCCTGACCTTCCAGGGCATCCTTGGACTCGAGACCCCGCTCGCCTACGGCACCAAGCTCGACGTCGATTACCGCCTACTCTCGAACCCGCACGTCAAGTTCGTGCAGGGCAATAATTTCTCGCAGGGCAATCTGTTCGACCACACCCTGATGCTGTCGGTCCGCTACGATTTCGGCTCGCCGCCGCCGGCCCCGCCGGCGCCCGCGCCAGTCGCCGCCGCCGAAACCCCGGTGGTCGCCCCGGCACCCGCACCGGAGCCGCAGCGCGCCTTTCAGGTGTTCTTCGACTTCAACAAGTCGGACATCACCGCGGACGCTGCGTCGATCATCAAGCAGGCTTCGGATACGGTGACGGCGGGCCATCTGGCGAAGATCGCCGTGACTGGTCACACCGACACCGTCGGCTCGGCCGCCTACAATCAGAAGCTCTCCGAGCGCCGCGCCGCGGCCGTGAAGGCCGAGTTGATCAAGGATGGCGTTTCCGCCGATGCGATCTCGACGGTCGGCGTCGGTAAGTCGGGCCTGCTGGTCCCGACCCCGGACGGCGTCCGCGAGCCGCAGAACCGCCGCGCCGAGATCGAACTGCAATAGCACTCGATATCGCGGTCACGAATAAGGG
>CAIUCF010000916.1 GCA_903897565.1 uncultured Rhodospirillales bacterium
CGATCATGCCGGTCGGGCCACAGATGAAGAAATGGCTGACCTGGCTGGCCGGCACCATCACGGTAAGCAGGCGGGTGATCTTTTCGCGGTCGAGATGGCCGGTCAGGATCGGCACGTCCTGTTCCTCGCGCGACAGCACATGGAACACCGAGAGCCGGTCGAGGAAGCGGTCTTTCAACTCCTCCAGCGCCTCGCGGAACAGAATGTCGCCGGTCGAGCGGTTGCCGTAGAACAGCATGAAGCGGCTGTGCTTCTCGCCGCCGAGCACGCCGCGGACGATCGACAGGATCGGCGTGATGCCGGAGCCGGCGGCGAAGCCGACATGGATGCGGCCGTCGCCGGGGCTGTGCTGCAGCCCGAAGCGGCCGGTCGGGGTCATGACCTCGAGCGTGTCACCGATCGCGACGTCATGGTTGATCCAGGTCGAGAACAGCCCGGAATCGACCTGCTTGACCGCGACCCGTAACTCGCCATCGTCGGGGCCGGAGCAGATCGAATAGGAGCGGCGGACGTCCTCGCCCTCCAAGGTCGCACGCAGGGTCAGATACTGGCCTGGCGAAAACGCGTAGTCGCGCGCCAGGTCCGGCGGCACGGCGAAGGCGAGCGACACGGAATCCTTGGTCTCGCGGGTCAGGTCGCTGACCGTCAGGCGGTGGAACTTAGGGCTGGCTGTGGTCATGGGCTCACACGATCCCGTTTCATCAGTGGCATTTGAAATAGTCGAAGGGCTCGCGGCAGGCATTGCAGCGCCACAGCGATTTGCACGAGGTCGAGCCGAACGCCGCGATCTCGCTGGTCTCCGTCGACCCGCATTGCGGGCAGGCGACCGTGTCTTCGCCGAACAGGGCGCGGCGGCCGCCGCCCTTGACCGGGGGCGCGATACCGTAGGCGCGCAGCTTGTCCCGCCCCTCCTCCGTCATCCAGTCGGTGGTCCAGGCCGGCGACAGGATCGTTGTCACCGTCACCGGCGCGATCCCGGCCTTGGCGAGCGCCGTCTCGATTTCGAGCGTGATCATGTTCATGGCCGGGCAACCGGAGTATGTCGGCGTGATCGCAACTTCGACTCCTGCCGGGGTCACGCGGACCTCGCGCAGCACGCCGAGATCGGCGATGGACAGCACCGGGATCTCGGGATCGACCACCGTCGCCGCGATCGCCCAGGCGCGGGCGCGCAGGGCTTCGGTCCCGGCAGGGTCGAGCGTGGTCACCACGTCGCCCCGGGATACGCCCGCTGGACGTATTGCAACTCGGCGAGCAGATGGCCGAAGGCCTCGGTGTGGCGACCCAGGCGGCCGCCCTGCTGCATCCAGCCATCGGCGGGGACCTCGAGGGTCGCGCGGGTCAGGATCGTCGCGACCTCGCGCTTCCAACCGTCGCGCAAACCCGCCGGATCGGGGATGACCCCGGCCTCGATCAGGCCGCGCTCGGCAGCGTCGACCTCGAAGATCTCGCCGGTGAACGGCCACAGCCGCACCAGCGCCTCGGCGATGCGACGATGGCTTTCGGCGGTGCCGTCGCCGAGCCTGATCACCCACTCGGCGGAATGGCGGACATGATAGGCGGCCTCTTTCTCGGCCTTGGCGGCGATCGCGGCCAGGGTCGGATCGGCCGAGCCCATCAGCGCCAGCCAATAGGGGTGGATGAAGGCGGAATAGAGATACTGGCGCAGCATGGTCGCAGCGAAATCGCCATTGGCCTGTTCGACCAGCAGCAGGTTCATGTAGCCGCGTTCATCGCGGAGATAGGCATAGGTATTCTCGTCATTGCCGGCGCCCTCGACCTCGGCGGCGTAGCCGTAGAGCGAGCGGGCCTGACCGATCAGATCGAGCCCCATATTGGCGAGCGCCATCTCCTCTTCCATGATCGGCGCGTGGCCGCACCATTCGGAAACGCGATGGCCGAGGATCAGGGCGTCATCGGCGCGGCGCAGCAGGTAACGCAGCAACGGTTGGTCGGCGACGGTCACGGAACCGGTGGCCATGGGGTCTTTCCTCCGCAATCCGGCCGGGGACTGGTCCGTGGCCGTGTCTCAGAAAACTATGCTCGTCATACCCGCGAACGCGGGAATCCATGCGACATCCATCGGGTCTGCGGGACGATGGATCCCCGCCTTCGCGGGGATGACGAAATTAACTATGTGGGACCGTCTGGTGTCACATATGCCCGACTTCGTCGGGCACTTCGTAGAAGGTCGGGTGGCGGTAGATCTTCGAGGCCGTCGGCTCGAACATCATGCCCTTGTCGGCCGGATCCGAGGCGACGATGGCGTTGGAAGGCACGACCCAGACCGACAGGCCTTCGCCGCGCCGTGTATAGAGGTCGCGCGCCGCCTGCAGCGCCAGGGTCGCATCGACTGCGTGCAGCGAGCCGACATGCTTATGGGCGAGGCCGTTGCGGCTGCGGATGAAGACTTCCCAGAGCGGGATCATGGTTTCGGTCATCTCGGGTTCTCCTGGCCGCGTCTATTGCGCGGCGATGGCGTGCTGGCGCTGCTTCTCGGCATAGGCGACCGCAGCTTCGCGGACCCAGGCGCCGTCGTCATGGGCCTTGCGGCGGGCGGCGAGGCGTTCGCGGTTGCACGGACCATTGCCGGCGACGACCCGCTTGAACTCGGCCCAGTCGATCGGCCCGTGCTGCCAGTGCCTGGAGGCTTCGTCGAAGCGCAATTCGGGATCCGGCAAGGTCAGACCGAGGAAATGCGCCTGCGGCACCGTGGCATCGATGAATTTCTGGCGCAGCTCGTCATTGGAGAAACGCTTGATCTTCCACCGCGTCGACTGGTCGCTGTGCTGGCTCTCGGTATCGGGCGGGCCGAACATCATCAGGCAGGGCCACCACCAGCGATCGAGCGCGTCCTGCGCCATGTCCTTCTGCGCCGGCGTCCCGCGCGACAAGGTCAGCATGATCTCGTAGCCCTGGCGCTGATGGAAGCTCTCTTCCTTGCAGACGCGGATCATGGCGCGGGCATAGGGGCCGTAGGAGCAGCGGCAGAGCGGGATCTGGTTCATGATCGCCGCGCCGTCGACCAGCCAGCCGATCGCGCCCATATCGGCCCAGGTCAGGGTCGGGTAGTTGAAGATCGAGGAATACTTGGCCTTCTCGGTCAGCAGC
>CAIUCF010000917.1 GCA_903897565.1 uncultured Rhodospirillales bacterium
ACGCCGCCTCGCATGTCCAGGATCCGATCAGCCGCATCGACGGCGTCGGCACGGTGGTGCTGTTCGGCACCCAGTACGCGATGCGCATCTGGCTCGATCCGGGCAAGCTGCTCTCCTACGGCCTCACCCCGACCGACGTCACCGCGGCGCTCGCGGCGCAGAACGTGCAGTTGTCGGGCGGCCAGCTCGGCGGCCCGCCCTCGGTCCCCGGCCAGCAGCTCACCGCAGCGATCACGGAATCCTCGCTGCTGAACACGCCGGATCAGTTTCGCAACGTCATCCTCAAGGTTAATGCCGACGGCTCGCAGGTCCGGATCCGCGATGTCGGCCGCGTCGAGAAGGGTGCCGAGAACTACAATTACGACACGCGCTACAACGGCAAGCCCGCCGCCGGCCTCGGCATCAGCCTCGCGCCTGGGGCCAACGCGCTGCAGACCGCCGACGCCATCCGCGCCAAGATCGATCACCTCTCGCCGTTCTTCCCCACCGGCATGGTCGTGACCTATCCCTACGACACGACGCCGTTCGTCCGGCTCTCGATCAAGGACGTCGTGATCACCCTGTTCGAGGGCATCGGGCTGGTCTTCCTGGTGATGTATCTGTTCCTGCAGAACCTGCGGGCGACGCTCATCCCGACGATCGCGATCCCCGTCGTGCTGCTCGGCACTTTCGCGATCATGTATATGGTCGGCTTTACCATCAACACCTTGTCGATGTTCGGCATGGTGCTCGCGATCGGCCTTCTGGTCGACGACGCGATCGTGGTCGTCGAGAATGTCGAGCGCGTCATCGCCGAAGAAGGGCTGTCGCCACGCGACGCCACCCGCAAGGCGATGTCGCAGATCACCGGCGCCCTGATGGGGGTGGCCCTGGTGCTGTCCGCGGTGTTCGTGCCGATGGCGATGACCAGCGGCTCGGTCGGCGCGATCTATCGCCAGTTTTCGCTGACGATCGTCGCCGCCATGGGCCTCTCGGTCGCCGTTGCCCTGATCCTGACGCCCGCGCTCTGCGCCACGATCCTGAAACCCAACCATATTTCTGCCCCGCGCCGCGGCTTCTTCGGCTGGTTCAACCGCAATTTCGAGAAGGGCCGTAACGGCTACCAGTCCGGCGTTCGTCACGTGATCGCCCGTAGCGGCCGCTGGTTCGTGATCTACGGCGCGATCATCGTCGCGGTCGGCTTCATGTTCTTCCGCTTGCCGACCTCCTTCCTCCCCGACGAGGACCAGGGCCTGATGCTGGTTCTGATCCAGACCCCGCCGGGCACCACGATGGAGCGGACGCAGCACATCGTGAAACAAGTCTCCGACCATCTGCGCAACGACGAGAGCAAGATCGTCGAGACCACCTTCGGCGTCACGGGCTTCAGCTTCGCCGGCCGCAGCCAGAATGCCGGCATCGTGTTCGCGCGCTTCCGGGACTGGAAGTACCGTTCGAGCCCGGATCTCAAGATCCAGGCGCTGATGGGCCGGTCGATGGCCTATTTCTCGACCATCAAGGGTGCGCTGATCTTCCCGATCAACCCGCCGGCGATTCCGGAACTCGGCGTCGCCAGCGGCTTCGACCTCGAACTGCTGGACCGCGCCGGGCTCGGCCATGACGCCCTGATGGCGGCGCGCAACCAACTGCTGCAGATGGCGGGCGGCGACCCATCGCTGACGGCGGTTCATCCCAACGGGCTCGACGACACCCCGACCTATACGGTCAAGGTCGACCGCGAGAAGGCGAGCGCCTATGGCCTGACCTTGTCGGATATCGACCAGAACTTCTCGGTCGCCTGGGCATCGAGCTACGTCAACAACTTCCTCGACAGCGACAACCGCATCAAGAAGGTCTTCGTCCAGGGCGATGCTCCCTACCGCATGAACCCCGAAGATCTGGGTCGCTGGTACCTGCGCAACAAAGCCGGCAACATGGTGCCCTTCACCGCTGTCGCTGCCGGCCAATGGGACTACGGCTCGCCGAAGCTGGAGCGCTACAACGGTATCTCGTCGGTCGAAATCCAGGGCTCGCCGAGCGCGGGCAAAAGTACGGGCGATTCCATCAATACCGTCGAGGCCTTGATCAAGAAGCTGCCTGCCGGGTTCGGCTATGAATGGACGGGCATTACCTATCAGGAACAGCTGTCGAACTCGCAGGCGCCGGTGCTCTATGGTGTCTCGATCCTGGTCGTATTCCTGTCGCTCGCCGCACTCTATGAAAGCTGGGCGATCCCGTTCGCCGTGATCATGGTGATTCCGCTCGGCGTCATCGGCGCGTTGCTGGCGACGACCTTCCGTGACCTCGCCAACGACGTCTACTTCCAGGTCGGGCTGCTGACCACCGTCGGCTTGTCGGCCAAGAACGCGATCCTGATCGTCGAATTCGCCCGCGACCTCGAGGCCGAGGGCAGAACCCCGTTCGAGGCAGCGCTCGAAGCGGCCAGATTGCGGCTGCGGCCCATCCTGATGACCTCGATGGCCTTCATCCTCGGCGTGCTGCCGCTTGCGATCAGCAACGGCGCCGGCTCGGCGAGCCAGCACGCGATCGGCACCGGGGTCATCGGCGGCATGCTCACCGCGACCTTCCTCGCGATCTTCATGATCCCGATGTTCTTCGTCGTGATCAGCAAGCGCTTCGCCGGACGGCCCGCCGTGACCAAGGCGGAGCACTGAGATGCGCTATCATAATGCCTCTGCCCTCGCCCTGCTCGGCGTCGTCCTTTTGACCGCCGGCTGCTCCCTGGAGCCGGGCTATCTGCGTCCGGCGGCGCCGGTCGCGAGCACCTACCCGACGAGCGCACCTGACACCGGCGCGCGCGCCGACGCGATCGCCTGGCGCGACTTCTTCGTCGACCCGCGGCTGAAGAGCCTGATCGCCCTCGCCTTGGAGAACAACCGCGACCTGCGGGTGTCGATCCTCAATATCGAGGCGGCACAGGCGCAGTACCGGATCGCCCGGGCGGCGCTGTTCCCGACCCTCGACGGCATCGCCAGCGGCACGCGCAGCCGAACGCCGGCGGATCTGTCGATCTTCCACCAGTCGAGCATCGGCAATTCCGGATCGATCGTCGCCAGCACGGCCTGGGAACTCGATCTGTTCGGCAAGAATCGTAGCCTCAGCCGTGCCGCGATCGACAAATACCTGGCAACCGATGAAGCCCGCAAAGCGGCACAGATCGCGCTGGTCGCCGCCGTCGCGGACCAGTACCTGACCCTGCTCGCCTATGACGAGCAACTCGCCGTCACCCGTGCCACCGTGGGGACCGCGACCTCCAGTCTCGGATTGGCCAAGGCGCAATTCGCCGCCGGCAACCAGACGGCGCTGGATCTGAGCGAGGCGGAGACGGTCCTCGACCAGGCTCAGGCCAATCTCGCCGCCCAGACCCGGCTGCGGGCGCAGGCGGAGAATGCGCTGGTGCTGCTGGTCGGCGCGCCGCTTCCCGGCAATCTCGCGCCGGGACTGCCGCTCGGTCACCAAAATCTGCTCGCCGACATCCCCGCGGGACTGCCGTCGGATCTGCTGGAGCGCCGGCCCGACATCCGCGAGGCGGAAAACACATTGAAGGCGGCCAACGCCGATATCGGCGCGGCCCGCGCGGCGTTCTTCCCGAGCATCTCGCTCACCGGCGAATACGGCACGGCGAGTTCGCGTCTGGCCGGGTTGTTCGGCTCCAACCGGGCGATCTGGAGTTTCGGCCCCTCGGTGAATATCCCCGTGTTCGAAGGCGGCACCAATTTCGCCAATCTGGCGGCCGCCAAGACCCAGAAGAGCATCGCCGTCGCCCAATACGAAAAGGCGGTGCAGACCGCCTTCCAGGAGGTCTCCGACGGCTTGGTCGCGCGGGCGACCTACACCGACGAGGTCGACGCGCTGGCCCGGGACGAGGCGGCGCAGAAGAATCGCCTCGATCTTTCAACCCTGCGCTACCGGACCGGCGTCGACTCTTACCTGCCCGTACTGACGGCACAGAACGATCTCTATTCGGTGCAGATCAGCCTGATCACGACACGCCTTGCCCGCACGACCAATCAGGTCGACCTCTATCGCGCGCTCGGCGGCGGCTGGAGCGAGCCAACGCCACAGTAGCGCCCGATCAGCTCTCCGGGGCGTCGCCCAGGCGGGCACGCAGGGCGGCGTTCTCTGCCTCGAGTTCGGCGATGCGCTTGCGCAGCGGCGCGACGGCTGGGGCGATTTCCGGCAAGGTATAGCGCGGCGTGATGTGCTGGGCGCAGTTCCAGTCGAAGGCCTCCAGCGTCAACACCAGCCCGCGCTCTATATTCCCCTTGTAACCGGGATCGCGCAGCCGTGCCGCGAGATCGGGTTCGGCGGTGAGATCATGCGCCACCATCCGTCCGAGGATTTTCAGTCGTGCCCGGTTCGGATAGTCGACCAGGATCAGCGCGACGCGGTTATCCACGGCAACGTTACCGAGACTGATATACTGCCGATTGCCCCGGAAATCGGCGAAGCCCAGAGTCTTGTCGTCAAGCACCTTGAGAAACCCCGCCGGCCCGCCGCGATGCTGGACATAGGGCCATCCGGATTCGGAAATGCTGGCGAGGTAGAAGCTGTCGCGGGCGGCGATGAAAGCCTGCTCGTCGTCGGTGAAGCGGTCGAAGCTGCGGTCGCCGCTGAAATTCTCCCATTGCCGGCGGCTGCCGTTTTCGAGCTGGGCGGCCTGCACCGCCGGCGTGGCGAGAATATCGAGAAATCCATAGGGCATCGGGTTGCTCCTTTGCCACCGCAACGCGTCGATGGCCGGTCGCTACTACGAATACGACCAAACCGTCGTGGCGATAATCACCATTATCGGCAGAAGATCCTTGTCATATCCGCAATAATCGACCGACCCGGCCTCAATTCCGGCTCGCATTCCAGGGCGGATTGAGCGCCAGGATCTCGTGATAGACCGGACAGGTCTCGTCATGGGTGCCGGGCAGGTAGCCGAGGCTCATCAGGAACTCGCCGACAATCTCTCCGCCTGTGAATTTGAAGGTCTTCTTGAACAGCGCCACCCATTCCGGCTTGGTCCGCGGATGATGGGCGTCGAGCCAGGCCCGGAACGAGCCATGGGTCTTCTGGATCTCGAGGATCCGACGGGCATTCTCGATGACCGCGAGAATCTTGAGCCGGTTGCGGATGATCCCGGGGTCGGCCAGCAGCCACGCGACATCCGCGTCGTCGAACGCCGCGACCCTGGCGATGTCCCAATCGGCGAAGGCCGCGGTGAATCCGGCACGCTTCTTCAGGATCGTCAGCCAGGACAGCCCGGCCTGGTTGATCTCCAGCACCAGGCGTTCAAACAGCACCTCGTCGCGATCCTGCGGGAAGCCGTACTCGGTCGCGTGATAGGGGCGATGCCAGGGATCGTCGGGCGCGGCGAGGCAGTAGGGATGCGCCATTCGGACTAGACCCTGAAGAG
>CAIUCF010000918.1 GCA_903897565.1 uncultured Rhodospirillales bacterium
CGCCGGGCTCGGTGATCGCGAGCGCCGAGATTTTCTCGCCGCTCTGGATCGCCGGCAGCAACCGCGCCTTCAGCGCCTCGGATCCGGCAAACTTGATCGGCGGTGCGCCGATGGTGTGGCTGAACAGGCTGGCATTGACGCCCCCGGCGCCGGCCTTCGCCACCTCCTGTACCGCGATGATCTCGAAGAAGATATCGGTCTCGATGCCGCCATAGGCTTCGGGATAGCCGAGCCCCAGGATTCCAAGCTCGGCAGCCTGGCGATAGAGGTCGCGGGGGAATTCCCCGGCCTTTTCCCAGCGCTCGACATGCGGCTCAATTGCCGTCGCCACCCAGCGCCGCACGGTCTCGCGAAAAGCCTCGTGGTCTTCGCCGTAATAAAGACTCTTTGCCATCGGGGTCTCCTCATATCGTGTCCGCGCCGGGGCGGACACTTGGAGGAGATTGTTCTCGGGTCGTCAAGAGCCGCGGCGTCTCAGTTCGGCTCCCGCGCGACCCGGAAGCCGACCTTGCTGACGCGATCGCCCGACTTGTACTTGAAGCGATAGGCGGTGCGCAGCGCGCGGGGATCGAGGTACCACGAGCCGCCCCGCAGGACTCGCCGGGTGCAATCACCGGCAATCCAGGCACTGCCATCCGCGGGCGCGCCGACATAGCCCTCGTTCCAGCAGTCCTCCGTCCACTGGAAGACATTGCCGAGCATGTCGACCAGGCCCCAGGGATTGGCCCGCAGGGCGCCCACCGGATTGGTGAAGACGTACCCATCGGCGCAATGGCCGTTGATCTCCGGATCCTGCGGAAACTTCTGCGAATAGCTGCGATCGGCGCCATTGGCGTAGATGCATTGGTCGCTGGTGTCCTCACCCCAAAAACGGGCCGTCGTCGTCCCGGCGCGGGCGGCATATTCCCACTCCGCTTCGGTGGGCAGGCGATAGGTCTTGCCGGTCTTGGCCGACAGCCAGCGTACATAGGCCTGGGCATCGTCCCAGCTGACGCAGACCGCGGGGTCCTGGTCGGTCTGGCTGAATCCCGGGCTGCGGAACGTCGACCAGGAATCGAGCAGCCAGGTCCGGTTCAGGATATAGCACCCGACCTTGATCCATCCCGTCGCCTGGACAAAGGCGGCGAACTCGGCACGGGTCACGTCAGTTCGAGCGATGGCGAAGGCAGCGACGGTGACTTCATGCTGCGGGTCTTCATCGCGGAAATGGCCGCTTTCGGCGTCTGTCGAACCCATGAGGTAGCGACCACCCGGCAACATTACCATCTCCGTGCAATCGGGACAGTCGCGGAAGCTCGAAAACGGCGCGTGATCCGGTGGCGCCTTGGGGCGTTCGCCCGAGCCGGCGGTTTTGCGCGGATGGTGGTGTCGCGGCTTGGCCTTCGCCGGCGGGGTGGACGGCGGCGCGGCCTCGGTTGCGCCGGACGGTGTTTGAGCGGCTCCGGGCACGGAAACCGCACCGATAAGCATCATGAAGACCATCGCCGCCCGAACCACCCGCATCGCTTACCGCCAGAGCTGTTATGGCAGGACACGCCCGGAAGGGCCGGTCGTTTCCGGCTGCTCTCGCGATGACGGCCCCTGCCCCCCTCATTGGCTGTAAGTATGGCCCAGGCTGCTTAGTTCCGAAAGCGGCCAGTCACCGTGCGCAGCCGATGCAAAGGGTCGCCGTCGGCAAGACCTGGAGCCGCTTCGGGGCGATCACCTCGCCGCAGCGCGCGCAGGTGCCGTAGCTGCCATCGGCAATCCGCGCCAGCGCCCGGCGTATCTGTTGGATCTCGAGCATGCCGGCATTCTCGACTGCCTCCATGGCTTCGTGATCCTCCAGATCGACCGCCTGCTCTTCGAAATCGGCGTCGAGCGGTTGGCTCAGATTCTCGTCGATCTGGCGGACACGGCTGGTGAGCTCCGCCAGGCGGTCGTTGAGCGTCTTGGTGAGCGTGTCATACTGGGTCATGGCGTGAAGCCTATCGAACAGGATCCGGGACGCGGGCGGCGGCATCGATCTTCAGCCGCCCTGCGCCTTACCTAGACTGGATCCGGGCCGTGCCGTCGTTGACATCGATCAACATGCAACTCCCGGGTTTTCGTATGCTTCTCCTTTGGGGTTTCGGCCCCGCGAATCCGTCATCCGTTGCCGCAACCGACTCACCACCCATGGGCGTGCAAGTTCCGCAAGAAATCGCTATGATACGCGCGGCATGGCCACGCGACCCAGAATGATCGGCTGAACGACCATCAAGAACCTACGGAGCGTCCGATGCATCAAAAGGTCATCATTACCTGCGCCGTCACCGGCAACCTGACGACGCGGGAGCAGCATCCTGGACTGCCGGTGACGCCCGAAGAAATCGCCAATGCCTCGCTCGAGGCGGCGAGCGCGGGCGCATCCATCGTTCATATTCATGTCCGTGACCCGAAGACCGGCGCGCCATCCATGGCCCTCGAGCTCTACGCCGAGGTGATGGAACGGATCCGCGCCCGCAATACCGAGTTGATCATCAATCTGACCACCGGCCCAG
>CAIUCF010000919.1 GCA_903897565.1 uncultured Rhodospirillales bacterium
CGATTCCGATTACCGCGCCCAGCTGGCCCAGGCCGATGCCGATGTCGCCGGCGCCGAGGCGTCGCTGACGACGATCGCCGCCAGCCGCGCGCTGCAGGACGCCAACATCGCCGCCGCCGGCGCCGCGATCAAATCGACCGGCGCGGCGCTGGTACGCGATCAGAGCGAAGCTGCCCGCCAGCGCGCCCTGCGCCAATCCGGGCTTGCCGGCACGACGCAGAAGGTCGAGCAGGCCGACGCCAGCGAGCGTCAGGATGCGGCTTTGCTCGAGCAGAACCACGCACAATTGCTGGCCGCCCAGCGCCAGATCACGGTCTACGACGCCCAGACCCGGCAGGCGACAGCGCAACTCGCCGCCCAACATGCAGCACGCAATCTCGCCGCCCTCAATCTCGGCTATACCAGGATCACGGCGCCGACCGACGGCATGGTCTCGCAGCGCCAGGTCAAGATCGGCCAATACTTGAGTGCGGGGACCCAGGTCACGACCCTGGTCGCGCTGCCCCATGTCTGGGTCATCGCCAACTACAAGGAAACCCAGCTGACCCATCTGCAGATCGGGCAGCCGGCCAGAGTCACGATCGATATGTTCCCCGGCGTTACCCTGCGCGGCCATGTCGACAGCTACGCCCCAGCCTCGGGATCGCAGTTCTCGCTGCTGCCGCCCGACAATGCGACCGGCAATTTCACCAAGGTGGTGCAGCGCATCTCGGTCAAGATCGTGATCGACGATGCCCAGGGTCTCGCCGACAAACTACGACCCGGCGCCTCGGTGATCGCGACCATCGATACCGCCGCCAAGCCGGCGGATCATCCCTAATGCCGACGCGCTCGGCCGGCGCGCTCGGCCCGGCGGCAGCGCCGGCGCCGCTCGCCACCCGCCCCTGGATCGGTATCTTCGCCGTGCTGTTCGGCGCCTTCATCTCGACGATCATCGGCCGTCTCTCGAATTTTGGCCTCGCCGATATCCGCGGCGCCATCCATGCTGGGATCGACGAGGGCGCCTGGATCACCACGGCGCAGACCACCGCGCAGATGCTGATCGGACCCGCCGCCGGCTGGTTCGGCATCGTCTACGGCGTGCGGCGTGTGCTGTTCGCGGGTTGCCTGGTCTTCGCCCTGGCCTCGGCGCTGCTGCCGCTGTCGCCGGATCTGCCAACCTTCCTGTCGCTGCAGTTCATGTCCGGTCTCGGCTCGGGCACGTTCATCCCGCTCACCATCAGCTTCGTGCTGCGTAATCTGAAGCCGCAGCTCTGGGCCTATGGCATGGCGGCCTATGCCCTCAATATCGAATTCTCGCTGCACGTCTCTGCTTCGCTCGAGGGCTGGTACATCGACCACGCCTCCTGGCGCTGGATCTTCTGGCAGAGCGTACCGCTGGCCCTTGCCATGGCGGCCTGCGTCTGGTGGGGGATCCCGCGCGAGCCGGTCAATCGCGACCTCCACGGCAAGGCCGACTGGTTCGGCATCGCCTCCGCGAGCCTGGGTCTGGCGCTGATCTTCGCGGCGCTCGATCAGGGCAATCGCCTGGACTGGCTCAATTCCGGGCTGATCTGTGGCCTTTTGAGTGCCGGGGCCATGCTGATGGTCGCCTTCGTCCTGCATGAGCGCACCAGCAAGACGCCCTGGATCGATCTCGGCGTCACCTTTCGCGGCAATCTGCCGATCCTGCTGCTGCTGGTCTCGACCCTGCGCTTCATCATCCTGTCGACCTCTTATGTCGTGCCGCAGTTCCTGACCAATGTGCAGGGCTTCCGCGCGCTGGATACCGGCGCCGCCCTGCTGTTCATCGCCGTGCCGCAATTGCTGATCGCGCCGACGGCCGGCATGCTGCTGCGGCGGATCGATGCCCGGATCATCATCACGATCGGCTTCACCATGGTGGGGACGGCCTGCTGGCTCGTCGCGACCGGGCTGACGCGCGACTGGATCTCCGCGGATTTCCTGCCCTCGCAAGCGCTGCAGGCCGTCGGCCAGAGCTTCGCGCTCAGCGGCCTCGTGTTCTTCGGTATCTTGAATCTGCGGCTGCCCGATGCGATCACCTTCGGCGCGCTGCTGCAGATCGCCCGACTGTTCGGCGGCGAGCTCGGCAGCGGCTTCATGCAGACCTGGGTGAGGGTGCGCGAGCAGATCGCCTCGCAGCTGATCGGTCTCCACCTGCCGTTCGGCGATCCCGCCGTCGCCGCGCGGCTGGCCGCCTACCGCGGCGCGATCGCGGCCAAGACCAGCGGCGGCCAAGACGCCGCCGCCCATGCCACGGCGCTGCTGGGCGCGGCGACCCGGCTCCAGGCCAATGTCCAATCCTATATCGACGCCTTCGCGATCGAAGCGATGGCGACCGTCGCCGCCCTCGCCCTGGTCATGGTGCTGCGGGCGCCGCCGCCGGGCCCGGCCTTGCCGGTCGGACTGTTCGTCAGACGGACCGCCGGACAAGATCCGCCGTCGGCATGATTAATAAAAATCGCAGGCCATGCTTTTGATATCTTGTGATAATACTGAAAAATATAGAGTTATATTTCGATAATTCGAGATAAATTATTGCAACCATTGACGTGCTGTTTGGTTTTCTCCTGCATGAACTTGAGGAGAGACCCGATGACAACAACACGTTTGCTGGCCGTCGCCTTTGCGATCGCGACCAGCACCGCCGCGGTCGCACAGACCGTTCCAATGGCGCCGCCGACCACCAATTCGACGATGCCGCCGGCGATGTCGACCAACACCGGCGATTCCAACACCACGGCGGCGCCGGTCGCCGGCGCCAATAGTTTCACGCAAAGCCAAGCGGGCGAGCTGTTGGCGAAGCGCGGCTTCACCCAGGTCACGGGCCTCGTCAAGGACGACCACTCGGTTTGGCGCGGCAATGCCGTGCGCGACGGCAAGCCCTTTGCCGTCTCGGTCGATTATCAGGGCAACGTCGTCGCTAACTGACACGTCGTGGCCCGCAACGGCAGACTCAATCCAGACAGAAGGAACTCGCCATGACCCGCACAATTTCCGGACTCTACGACAGCTATGACGACGCCGAAGCGGTCGTTCGCGATCTGAAGACCGCCGGCATCTCCGAACAGCACATCAGCATGGTTGCCAACAATACCGGTGACAGCTTCATCGCCCGCCACAAGCAGGGCAACGAAGCCGGCCAAGGCGCCGAAAACGGCGCCGCGCTGGGCGTTGTCCTCGGTGGCGGCGCCGGGCTGTTGACGGGCCTCGGCTTACTCGCCATTCCCGGCGTCGGCCCCGTGGTCGCCGCGGGCTGGCTGGTCGCGACCGCGGTCGGGGCCCTGGGCGGTGGTGTCGTCGGTGGGGCCGGCGGCGGCATGATCGGCGCCATGATCGGCAACGGCATCGCCGAGGAGACCGCGAACGTCTATGTCGAGGGCATCCGCCGCGGCGGCACCCTGGTCACCGTTCAGGTCGACGATCGGCTGGCCCCGACGGCGGAGGCGATCATGCACGAGTACCATCTCGTCAACACCGAGGCCCGCCGCGACAGTTACCGGGCCCAGGGCTGGACCCGCTTCGACGAGAAGTCGTTGCCCTATACCCAGGCCGAGATGGATCAGGCGCGCAAGTCGCCAGAGACACCCGTGGTCATGTAGCGGCCAGGACTGACCCGGCTCGATACCGGGTCAGTCCGGAATCTTGCCTGGAAAAGCGACCCGCTTGAACGGCCAGGCCGCGGCCAGCCAGGCAGTGAAGGCCGCGTAGAGCGGCCGGTCGAGCCGAGCATGGCTCGCGCGGGCCCAACAAAAGGCTTCGGCATCGTAGCCGGGGTCGCGGCTCGGATAGATATAGGCGCAGCCCAGGCACAGGCTCTCGTCCGGCGCCATCACGGTATAGGCGAAGGACGTCCGGCGCTGGAACTCCTTGTGATGCCAGCCGAGGTCGATCAAATCCTGTTCGAAGCTCAGGTCCGCGGGCGGCCAGTTCGAGCCGGGGCCGAACACGCCCTGGAGCTGCTCGACGCTGCTCATCACGGCGTCGTAATCCTTGACGACGTCGCTGATCAGCAACGGCCGCAGCACGAATTCCGGCTGCTCGAGCCGCACCGGCACGATGAAATCCGCAGGGACCAGAAGACTCATGCGCGGGCCGTCATGGCGCGGTCAGGCCGAGGCGCTCGTGCCAGGCCGCCAGCGATTCTTCCGGATAATGGTCGAAATGCAGATCGCCGGGACCGTAGCTCTCGACCGTGACCCAAGGCGCCTTGTCGGCCAGCAGGATATGGGTCAGCGCCGGCGGCTTGGGTAGCGGCGTGTCGATCGCCGAGGCGAAGGGGTGGACGAGCTCCGGCCATCGCGGGTCGTAGACCCACAGCGCCGAGCCGCATTTGCAGCAGAAATGCCGCTCACCCTCGCTGATCATCACCGCGCCGTCCTCGACGATCCGAGCATGGTAGATCGAGACATGCTCGCGGCCCTCGACCTCGAGCGATTCCGACTCACCGCCGAGATTGACCGCGTAGCCGCCACCGCCCTGGGTCTTGCGGCAGATGCTGCAGTAGCACCGCTGATAGGGTTGGGGCTGGGCCGAATTCAGGCTGAAACGGACGGCGCCGCAGTGGCAGGAACCTTCGAGATGCATCGGCTTTCTCCTTCAGGGCGCGGGGTGCCAACACTGGACGTTCGCCGGGAGAGATTCAAGCCAGGTGGTGGTCGCCTACCCCCCTGTCTCGACAGGTAGTCCGCGGAACAGCCGCTCCGCCTCAGTGAGGGTCGCATCCAGGCGTTGTCCCGCGGGAGAAAGCCGGTAGCTGACATGCGGCGGGCTCGTACCCTTGTCGTCGCGCTCGATCAGCCCGCGCGCCTCGAGATCGCGGAGCCGGGCGGAGAGCACCTTGGCCGAGACCGAACCCGGTAGATGCCGACGCAGTTCGGCGAAGCGCAATTCGGGCTGGCGGCCCAGCAGCCAGACGATGTGGACGAGCCATTTCTGCGCCAGAAAACCCAGGACCGGGTCCGCCGGACATTCGCCGCTGGAGGTCCGCCCGGCGCTTATCGTTCCTCCGTCATCCATCTGCAATTACTCCGTAGTTACTTTGAGGTTACTTCTAGGCATCAGGACGTCGATAGGGCAAAGAGAGAGCGAATATTTCGTTCGCCGGTCGCGGGAGGAAGACGGTCGAAACGCGGATAATCTGGATGGTCTGCCGCAGCGGCGATACCCCAACTTTGTGATCATGATCAGCGAACCATCGAATATTCTTTGGATCGAAGAGCTGATCTTCCGAGACAGAACCAGTAGTAACACGTTGCACTTAATCAAACTTATGTCGAAATTCGCGCAGAGATCGCGCAGTTTAGGATTGCAGACAAAGGCGTTTTCGGTCAGCATTCGTCGCGATCACGATCATGCTCAAGGGCTTCGCGTCCAGGGGCCACCGTGATCGATATCAGAATATGCCGATGGTGGCGGAGGTCAATCGGATCGGCGGAGTACCGTGCCGCGCGGCGGCATCCGTATCGAGGCGGGATCTTCCGCCGGGCGCTGGCCAGGACTCATGACCTGCCCCCCCGGGCAGATGGCGTTCCGGTAAGGTATTAAGTCTTAATCGCATCACAAGCCGAGGAGAAGATCATGAGCTTTGTCACCACCAAGGATGGGACTCGTATCTTCTATAAGGACTGGGGTACCGGCCGACCGGTCGTGTTCTCCCATGGCTGGCCGCTGTGCTCCGACGCCTGGGACGGCCAAATGCTGTACCTGCTGCAGCACGGCTATCGCGTGATCGCCCATGACCGCCGCGGCCATGGCCGTTCCGACCAGCCCGGCACCGGCAAC
>CAIUCF010000920.1 GCA_903897565.1 uncultured Rhodospirillales bacterium
ATGCCCTCGACCGGTTCGGACGGATGCTCGCCGGGCAGCCAGATATAGCGCTCGACGGCGGTATCGAGCGCGGCCGCGGCGCGAGCGGTGCGCGCGAACTGGGTGTCGGTGCAGACGATGCGGGCGCCGGAGTGGCGCAGCACATAGGCGATCTCTTCCGCCTTCAGCATGTTGTTGACCGGCACCAAAACCGCACCGATCCGCGCGAGGGCGAAGCGCATGGCCATGAAAGCATGAGAGTTGCGCGCCAGCAGCGCGATCTTGTCGCCGACGCCGACGCCCTCGGCGATCAGCGCCGCGCCCAGCCGATCGCACAGCGCGTCGAGTTCGGCATAACTCCAGGTGACGTCGCCGCAGATGATCGCGGTCTTCGTCGGGTCGCGTCGTGCCGTCCGTCTCAGCAAGCTGGCGATCGTATGCCGCCGCGCCGTCAATTCAGACATTTTTCCTCCCTAATGCTTTTGCGGTCGCGACCCAGTCGCTGCGACCGGGACATGCTGTTCCAGAAATCCGATCACGGCGCGATTGAACGCGTCGTTGCGATCGCCCGCCACCATGTGATGCGCACCGGCGATCTCGACGACCTCGGCGCTCGGCAGCAATTCATGGAACTCTTCGGCGGCTTCCTTCGAGACCACCTCGCTGCTGCCGCCGCGGATCAGCATGGTCGGGATCGTCACGCCCGGCGCCGCACTGCGCATGCGCGGCAGCACCGAATCGTGGAACTGTTCGAGATTGTCGGTGAAAGCCGGGTCCCAATGCCAATGCAGCCGACCGTCCTTGCCGTGGCGCAGATTGCGCATCAACCCCTTGCCGCCATCCTTCGGCGGCGGTCGGTGCGGCAGGAAGCGGGCGACGCTCGCCACCGCTTCGTCGAGCGAGGCGAAGCCGTCGGGGCTGCCGCGCATGAAGCCGAAGATGGCATCGCTGCCCTCGCGGCTGAGCCGCGGCGTGACGTCGACGAGGACGAGGGCGCGGGCGATGACCTCGGCACTCTCGCCGACACCGACCAGCGAGGTGATGCCGCCCATCGAGGCGCCGACCAGGGTCGGCGGGCGGTCAAGAGTTGCGGCGACAGCCTTGAGGTCGGCGATGAGACAGTCGAGGCGGTAGAGATCCGGCTGACGTGCCCAGGCGCTGTCGCCATGGCCGCGGGCGTCGAGTGCGATGACATGGTAGCCGCGATCGGCGAGTTTCTTGGCGCCATGGCCCCAGGAGGATCGGGTCTGGCCGGCGCCGTGCAGGAACAACACCGGCTCGCCCTTGGGATCGCCGCCGACCGAGGCCGCCAGGCGCAACCCGTCACTGCCTTCGAAATACTTCTTGTCCACTAAGACGTGTCTCCCGTCGCGTCGCCGCCATGCTCCCTTTCATTTAGCCCGTCGCGACGGCGATGCCTACCCTCCTAAGGGGTAGTCGGGCTTGCCATTGCCGCGGGCAAATCCGCGGTTGTCCAGCCGCCGCCGAGATCCTGGATCAGGGTCGCGCTCGCGACCAATCGCTGCTGCTGGATCGACAGCGCCGTTTGCTCGTCGCCGAGCGCGATCGCCTGGGCGGTCACCACGCTGGTATAGTCGATCGTTCCGGCCCGATATTCGTTCAAGGTGATCTCGACCGCCTGCCGCGACGACGCGACGGCCTTGGCCTGGAGCTCGGCCTGATGCTCGAGGATGCGCAGGGTGCTGAGCTGATCCTCGACGCCCTGCAGTGCCGTCAGCACGGTCTGGCGATAGTTTGCCACGCTCTCGTCATAGGCGGCCTCGGCCGCCTCTTGTTGGGCGCTGCGGGAGCCGGCGTCGAACAACGTGTCGCTCGCCGCGGCGCCGAGCGACCAGACCCGGCTCGGCA
>CAIUCF010000921.1 GCA_903897565.1 uncultured Rhodospirillales bacterium
GATCTGGAAATCGGCAAAGGTCAGGCCCTGGGATTCCAGCAGTCGGGAAAAGGTCAGCATCCAGGGGCGGCCCATATTGAGGGAGACCCGCTTGCCCTTCAGATCCGCGATCGATTTGGCCGGAGAGTCCTTGGGCACGACGACGTAGGAGTCGGACGAGCCGCGGCTCGCCGGGACGACGAGCTGGATCGGGATCCCGCCGGCGCGGGCGATGATCGCCGGGAAATCGCCGTAGAAAGCGAAGTCGATCTGGTTGCCGGCGAAGGCTTCGTTGATGCCCGGTCCGGCGTTCACGAAATACTTATATTCGAGCTTCGTCCCCGTGCCGGCAAACGCCTTCTCCAACGCGGCGATCACGACCGGTCCAACCGTCGAAGCGCTACCCTTCTGGCTGCCGCCATGGGCATTGACCGAGGCCGGAATGCCGAAGCGGATGACCTTGGGCAGATCTTCGGCATGGACAAGGACCGGCAGTAGCAGGGTCCCGGCGATCGCAAGGGCGGCAAGCGCGCGATGGAAGGACGGGAAGAAAGCGTTACGAGTGTACATGGGTGGACCTTGAATTGGAGGCGGTGTGGCGCGCGGCGGCCGGGTCTCAGACGGGAAAACCGCCCTCGAGCACGAGTGAGGCGAGGGGGAGGCGGTCGCTCGGCGCTTCTCTGGATTGGAAATTCTCGGGCAGGGCGGCCTTGTCGCCGCGCTGGCCGATCGCGACGATGACCTCGATCGCGAAGTCGTCGGGGACATTGAGCGCGACCCGCGTCTTGTCCTTGTCGAAGCCGCCGACGGCGTGGGTCTGCCAGCCGAGCAGATTGGCCTGATGGGCCAGGTTCGACCAGGCCGCACCGGTATCGAAGGAATGTGTGGTTGCCGGGATTTCCTTGCCGTTCCAGACGACGGTCGTCTTCGACACCAGGACGATCAGCGCGGAAGCCTTGTCGGCCCAGACCCGGTTGAAGTCGGAGAGCAGCGACAGGAAGGTCTCCCAATGCGCCGAGCCGCGCTTGGCGTAGATGAAGCGCCAGGGCTGGAGGTTGAAACCCGACGGCGCCCAGCGCGCCGCCTCGAACACCGTCAGCAGCACATCATCCGGAATTTCGGCATCGGTGAAGGCACGCGGCGACCAGCGCTCGACGAACTGCGCGGCGATCTCGTGCTCGACCTTGCGAGCGACTGTCTCCTGGGAACCCATAAAATTCTCCAACCCGGCGCTATCTGATGTTATAACGACGCAACAACCGATATCACGTCGATTTCAGACAGTCAATTTATTGACACTATGTCCGATAAAATGTCATTCTTCGCTTTCGTCAATGGCGCAACCGAGGAGCGGACGTGTTCGGCATCATCAGGAAAATCGGCACCGTGGCGTTGCGCCTGCTGGCGCCGCCGCTGCTGCTCATCGCGGTGTGGGAGGCTTTGTGCCGGAGCGGCAGGTTCCCCGACGCCGTTTTGGTACCGCCCGAACAGGTCTACCTGACCTTTATCGGCCTGGTGCAGGATGGCGAGCTCTGGGACAACCTCAAGGCCAGCGGCAGCCGCGTCCTGATCGGCTTCGCGATCGGCGGCGGGGCAGGGCTGGTCACCGGCATCGCCCTGGGGCTGAGCCGAACCCTGGAGCGCTATCTCGGTCTGTCCTTCACCGTGTTGCGGCAGGTTCCCTTCATCGCCTGGGGGCCGCTGCTGATCATCGTGATGGGGATCGGCGAGGGCTTCAAAATCGCGATCATCGCCAATGCGGCGTTCTTTCCGATGGCGCTCAACACGCTCGATGGTGTCCGCAACGTCCCGCGCAATTATCGCGACGTTGCCGCCATCTTCCAGTTCAGCCGCTGGTCGCTCATCCGCCGGTTGATCGTCCCGGCGTCGCTGCCGTTCATCCTGACGGGTCTGCGCCTGGCGCTCAGCCGGTCCTGGATGATGGTGGTGGGCGCCGAGCTCTTCGCCTCGACCATCGGTATCGGTCACATGATGGATTGGGCGCGCGAGATGTTCCAGATCGACGTCGTCATGGTCGGCGTGCTGTTGACCGGCATCGTCGGCTTCCTGCTCGACCAGTCGCTGCGCCTGATCGAGGCGCGTTTCTCCACCTGGAAGCCGAGGGCGGCATAGCGCATGGCATCGCGATTTTCCATTTTGTCCAAATTCCATGCCGTCGCGCGGCAACTGGCGCAGCAGCGCGGGTTGCTGGTGATCCTGGCGCTGCTCCTGGCCTGGGAGGCTGCGGTCCGGCTTTCCGACAATCCGGCATTGGTGCCGTTCAGCCGGGTCTTCGCGGCCGCCGCAGACGCGTATCGCGAGGGCGATCTCGTCAATAATTATCTGGCGAGTCTCGCTCGTGTCGCCGTCGGCTTCGCCGCCGGTGCGGCCGCCGGCCTGGTATTGGGCGCCTTGCTCGGGGTGTTCCGTATCGTCGACCTCGTGCTCGGGCCGCTGCTGACCGCCTTGCGCCAGATCCCGATCTTCGGCCTCGTGCCGCTGCTCGGCCTGTGGTTCGGGATCGGCGAGCAGGCCAAAATCGTGCTGATCGCGCTCGCCGCCTTCTATCCTGTGCTGCTCAACACCCATGAGGGCTTCCGGGGCGTGCCACGCAATTATCGCGAGGTGGCGACCATCCTGATGTTCTCCAGACCGCAGCTGCTGCGCCGCGTCCTCGTGCCTTGCGCGTTGCCGTCGATCCTGACCGGGCTGAAGCACGGGTTGTCCTTCGCCTGGATCGCGGTGGTTGCGGCCGAGCTGTTCATGGCGGCGGCTCCCGGTCTCGGCAATATCCTCCAGGCCGGTCGTGAGCAGTTCCGGATCGATACCGTGCTGCTCGGCATCGTCCTGATCGGCGGCACCGGCGCCCTGATGAATTACGGCGTGACCCTGCTGGAACAGCGCGCGCTGCGCTGGCGCCCGGCATTCGTATGACTATCGTTGCGAAGGAAACCCCCATGCATTCAGTCGTCAAGTTGGCCGATGCCAAGCGTTCGCCGAAGTGGACGGACAGCCAGACCGAGTCCGGCAGTGACCGCCGGTTCAGTCAACACGCGAGCGATCTCGTCCTGCGTCAGGTCGCAAAGGCCTACCGCATCGACGGCAAGCGCCTGCCGGTTCTGGAGGACATCAATCTCACGGTCGAGCCGGGGCAGTTCGTGACCATCGTCGGCGCCAGCGGTTGCGGCAAGTCGACTCTGTTGCGCCTGATCAGCGGGCTCGAGCGCGACTTCGACGGCGAAATTCTAGTGAGCGGCCGCAATGTCACGGGGCCGAGCCTTAATCGCGGCCTGATCTTCCAGGATCACCGGCTGTTCCCCTGGCTCAATGTCGAGGACAATGTCGCGCTCGCCTTCGAATCGCGGCGGATCGATCCCGCCGACAAGCGCCGGATCATCCAGGAACATTTGAAGCTCGTCGGCCTAACCGGCTTCGAGAAGGCCTTCCCCTATCAGCTCTCGGGCGGCATGGCGCAGCGCGCGGCGATCGCGCGGGCCCTGGTCAACGAGCCGGAGATCCTGCTGCTCGACGAGCCGCTGGGTGCCGTCGATGCCTTGACCCGGCTCTATCTCCAGAACGAGCTGCAGCGGATCTGGACGCAAAAGGGGGTGACGATGATCATGGTCACCCATGACATCGACGAGGCGCTGTTCCTCGGCGACCGGGTGGTGGTGCTACAGTCGCGCCCGGGCCGGGTCCGCCGCATCATCGATGTCGACCTGCCGCATCCGCGCGATCGCGAAGATCGCCAGATCGCCCGCCTGAAGAAGGAGATTCTCGCCGATCTCGCCGGTGAGCATTGAGCGCGCGCGTCATCTCCTTCCGCCCCTGTTCCCGAGTATCCTGATGTGGCTGCGCTATAGAACGCTGGCGACCATGCTGATGCTGTCCGGCTTTGCCGGGATCACCATCGGCATGCTGAACGTCCTCTCCACCCTCTACGCAATTCGTCTCGGCGCCAGCTCCTTTCAGATGGGGCTGATCAGTTCTGCGAGCGGCTTCGGCATCATGCTGATGACCCTGCCGGCGGGGCTGATCGTCGCCCGGTTCGGGGCCCGCGGGGTCTATCTCGCCGCCAGCATCGGTGCGGCGCTGATCTACGGGATTTCGCCGACCATCACCTCGACGGCGATCCTCCCGGTCGTGCTGGTGTTCGGCGGCATGTGCATTCCGTTCCGCATCGTCGCCATCACCGGTGCCTTTCTCGAACAGCTGAAGGTCATGGGTCAGTCGAAGGCTGGCTGGTACCGAGGATCCCAGGTTGTCGGCTTCATCGTCGCCGGCCCGCTGCTGGGGACGATCCTGTTGGA
>CAIUCF010000922.1 GCA_903897565.1 uncultured Rhodospirillales bacterium
CGACTGCCCCGGACCACATTTAACGAAAATTCCTATACATAACTCGATAAAATACACTGAGGCCACCGTTCCAGCAAACCCTTGAGTATCGTACCGATCGAAACTATAGGTCGGGTTTCCGCATTTCGGTAAGTCGATCATGAAAATGCAACTTTTAGGTTGAAACGTCTGAGGACTTGATTACTTCTATCACTCGCCCGCAGTCGGCACGAGTGCCAATTTTCACTCAACGAATGGGGTCACATCAACGGCTTGAAGTGTGCAGAATTCCCATGCGAAACGTACCGAGGGGTAAGGCCTGTCGTTCATTTCGAGATTCATACTAGGTATGATATAATATGAAATTCGAATTTCCGGGAGGTTCCCGTGGCCGAGATCGAGCGGATGACCATTACCCTGCCATCCGAAATGGCGGCGACCGTCAAAAGTGCGGTCGAGGGCGGCGACTACGCATCGAGCAGCGAAATCGTCCGCGAGGCGCTGCGTGACTGGAAGCTCAAGCGGGCGCTGCAGCTCCAGGAACTGACGACGCTCAAGGCCGATATCGACAAAGGGCTGACCGATCTCGCCGAAGGCCGGGTGAAAGACTTCAACGCCGATCGGATCATCGAACGCGGGAGGCACCTATTATCCCGCCGCTCCCCCTCCGGCTGACCGAGACCGCCGAGGCCGATCTCGCCGAAATCTGGGCCTATCTTGTGATAGAGGCGTCCGAAGCTGTCGCGACCGATTTTGTCGGCGCGATCGCGGCGGGTTTCGAGCCGCTGCGCAGCTTTCCGTTCGCCGGCCCCGCCCGTGAACAGATCGCACCCGGATTGCGGGTCACGTTTCACGGTGCATACGCGATCTATTATCTTCCGGCGCCGACCGAGATCGTGATTATCCGCGTACTCCACGGCGCCCGCGATGTCGCGGCGTTCGCCGAGCGCGGGGGCTTCGTGGTCGACTAATCCCTCTCTGGGTTGCCTCCGCCGGACCCGCCCTATGACGATGTCGAGGCCATCCCGACCTAACCCTCACGTCAGCATCGGCGTCAGGTCGGGATCGCTTTTGGCCATCGCCCGGCGATAGCCCGGGCGCGCGCCGATGCGCTGCAGATAGGCGAGGATATTCGGATAAGGCCGGAGATCGAGGGGTTGGAAGAGGCGCATCGTGGTCAGCGAGAACACGCTCATGATGTCGGCGGCGGTGAATTCCTTGCCCGCCAGATAATCAGCCTCGCCCAGTCGCGCCTCCAGTAATGCCAGGGCACGATCGACCCGCCCCTGCGCCGCGACGCGCACCGGGTGATCGGGCGCCAGACCGGCCCGGTTGACCACCATCAACCGCCCCATCACCGGCTGGAGATTGCCGTTGGAGAAATGGAACCAGTAAAGATAGGACGTGAAATCCGCATGATCCGGCGCGAGCCGCAGGCGCCCACCGCCGTGTTTGATGATGATATACTCGGTGATCGCCGCGGATTCTGCCAGCAGCAGCCCGTCATCCTCGATCAGCGGCGCCGCACCGAGCGGGTGAAGGGCGCGCAGTTCAGGGGGCGACAGGAGCGTTGCCGAATCGCGTTGATGCCGCGTCAGCGCATAGGGAATCTCGAGCTCCTCGCAGAGCCAGACGATGCGCTCCGATTGTGAGTGGCCCAAATGGTGGATCGTCAGCATCGCTCGCCTTTCGTGGAGAAAGCAGGGTGGTCGTCAGCCTGCGCCATCGCGAGGGGACGACAAATCCCGTTCCATTTCAAGCTGCCCATCGGCATCAGCCGGTCGCGAAGGCGCGGCGGAGTCTCCCGCGCCAGGGCTTCTCGATGAAGCGATAGCTGAGCATCGCCGTCGCCAGCACTCCGCCATAGGTGATCGCGGCGGCGACCCAGGGCGCGAGCGCCGCGGGGAGATAGTGCGGCAGGCGCAGGTCGAACTGTTCCAGCAGCACGCCGAAATGGTCGTGGACCAGATAGATCGCGTAGGACAGCACGCCTAACGCGTAGAGCGGCGGCGCCGAGAACAGCGTCTTGGCGCAGCCCTCGACCGAGGCCAGCGAGATTACCAGCAGCGGCAAGAGCGGGTAGAGTACGAGATCGTCGATCTTGAGCGCCATGCCCGCGAGCAGGGCGAGGAACAGGCCGAGACAGACCGTGTCGCGGCCGAGCAGCGCTCTTGCCACGGCGATGCCCTGGAGGCGGAAGGCGAGCAGCCCGATGCTGAAGCCGGCGACGCAGCGTAACACCGCCGCGGCATCATGGCAGTGGAACAGGTCGAGCTGGCCGTTGCGGACATTCTGCCCGGCTTCGACATGGGTCCCGACATACCACAGCACCAACGCCGCGCTGAGCCCGGTGAGCCAGGCCGCCGCGGCGCCGCGATACAGCGCCAGCGCCAGTAACGGCGGAAAGATCAGATAGGCCGCCCATTCCGTGCTGATCGTCCAGGTCGGGCCGCCGATGCTGGAGCCGAAGCCCCAGGCCTGGATCATCAGCAGATTAGTGACATGGGCGAGCAGGGGATGGGCCAGGTTGACCCCGGGCCGGTGGACACCCTGGTAGCCGTGATAGACCGCGAGCGTGTAGAGCGAGACCGCCAGGGTGACCGCGAGATAGAGCGGGTAGATGCGGGCGATGCGCTTCAGCAGGAAGTCGCGATGGGCGCGACAATCATAGCGCGCCGTGAACATCGCGCCATAGGTCATCGCCATGACGAAGCCGCTGAGCACGAAGAAGAGATCGACCCAGAAATAGCCGCGGCGTACCAGATTGGCGAGCGGCACCCAGGCGATCGCGTCGCGCTGGTGGAAATGATAGACGGCGACGAGGCAGGCCGC
>CAIUCF010000923.1 GCA_903897565.1 uncultured Rhodospirillales bacterium
AACGCGAGCAGCACGAGCGCCCAGGCGAAGAACATGCAGGCGATCTGGATGAAGTTCTCGAAGAACGACCAGTAGCCCATCAGGTTCGAGATCGAAGCCAGGAGCGGACGGCCCGCGTCGAGGCCTGTCTGCGCAACTTGCCCAGGTTGCAGCAATTGGGCGGTCGTGAAGCCGGTTCCCGATGCTTTCAGCCCCAGCCCCGCGAAACTCTCGAAGACGATGCGGGCCAGATTGTTCCAGTTGCCGATGAGGTAGGCGAACGCGCCGACGAACAGCGTTTTTTTGACGAGGCGCGCCATGATGTCTTCATCGGCGCCCCAGCTCCAAAAGAGCGCGGCGAGCGTGACATCGATGACGATCAGCGTCGTTGCGATAAAGCTGACCTCGCCGCCGAGAAGGCCAAAGCCGCCGTCGATGTAGCGGGTGAAGACCGCGAGGAATTGGTCGATGACCCCTGTGCCGCCCATGGTCAGCGAGCCTCGCCGGTTGTCGCCGCTTGAGGGGCGCTGGATTGTGCCGTTGTCGTGTCATCACCGAGGAAGCGCCGACGATTTGCGGCCCATGCCGCAAGGCAGGACGGATCGCGCGGTCCGGCTTCGCCAAGGCCGCTGCACCGGCCGAGTTCCGCCGCCAGCGTGTCCGGGCCGGTTTGAACCTTCGCGGCGCCTGCGAAGACCTCGGGCGCTTCCTCCTTCCGGTTCATCTCGATCGCCGACGCGACGATGGCGAGCGTGACGAAGGCGATGGCGCCGATGCGTGCGAGGGTCTTACCGTCCATGACGCCACCCTCAGTTTCCGCTGTAGAACATCTGGGCGCTGCCGGGCTGGTAGCCTGTGCCGGGCGTCAGGAAGCGCTGGCGTTGTGCCTGCCCTTGAGCGGCGGCTGCGGCTTGCTCCGCGGATTGCAACGCCTGTGACCTCCCATTCGCCGCGACAACGGCAGTGAGATCGGCCAATTGCTGCGCCTGAAGGGCAAGGAGCTGGTTTCCCGCTTGAGTTGCTTGAAGCGCGCCAGTTGCGGACTGACTCGATCCGACGAGCGCCGACATCTGCGTGCGGTTGGTGTCGAGGTTGCCGACGACGGTCGCCTGAACGTGCATCGCGTCCTGAAGGCCGCCGACCGTATTCTGCCAGCGGGCTTGCGCATTGGCGACGAGTTGGGCATCGGACGCCGACATCGAAGCGGTCGAGTATTTCTGCTGGAACGCCTGATCGATTGACTGGACGTTGTAAGCGATGTTCTGCGCTTGGCTCAGAAGCTGCTGCGTTCGCTGGATCGACTGCTGGAGCTGCGCCAGCGACGAATAAGGCAGGCTGGCCAGGTTGCGGGCCTGATTGATCAGACTCTGCGCCTGGTTCTGGAGCGAGGTGATCTGGTTGTTGATTTGCTGAAGCGAACGGGCCGCCGTCAGCACATTCTGGGCATAGTTCGAGGGATCGAAGACCACCCACTGCGCTTGAGTGGGTGTGGCGAGAATTGCGGCGACAGCAACCGGGGCGGCAAGCAGCACGAGCGCGAGGCGTGCCGCGCGAGAACGGCGCGGGATCATGAGGACATCTCCATGTTGGTGAGGTTGGGAATGAGATCGGCAGCCCAGCTGGCACCTCGAAAGCGCAGCCAGGCGGCGAGGAATCCGACCTGACCGTGCTCGCCGATGATTTTGGCGATGGCGGTCTGGTCGGTCTTCGATGAGGCGGCGCAAAGCGCGAGCGCCACTTCGGACAGTCCCAGTTCGAACAGGCGATTGCCGCGCCGGGACTGACAGTAATAGTCGCGCTTAGGCATGGCCCGCGCGATGATCTCGATCTGGCGGTCATTGAGACCAAAGCGGCGATAGATCGCTGTGATCTGCGGTTCGATCGCTCGCTCGTTCGGCAGCAAAAGCCGGGTCTGACAGCTTTCGATGATGGCTGGCGCGACGGCCGAGCCGTCGATGTCGGACAGGCTCTGGGTTGCGAAGATGACGCTGGCGTTCTTCTTGCGCAGTGTTTTCAGCCATTCGCGCAGTTGGCCCGAGAAGCCTTCATCGTCGAGCGCCAGCCAGCCCTCATCGATGATGATGAGCGTCGGCGATCCATCGAGGCGGTCTTCGATGCGGTGAAACAGATAAGCGAGTACCGCAGGGGCGGAGTCCGTGCCGATCAGGCCCTCGGTCTCGAAGGCCTGCACCGTGGCGGTCCCAAGATGTTCGGCCTCGGCGTCGAGCAGCCGTCCCCATGATCCCCCAACACAGTAAGGCCGCAGTGCCTGCTTCAGGTCGTTGGACTGCAAAAGGACGCAGAGGCCGGTGATCGTCCGCTCCTCGACCGGCGCTGAAGCGAGCGAGGTCAGCGCCGTCCAGATGTGCTCCTTCACCTCGGGGCTGATCGTCACACCTTCGCGCATCAGGATAGACGTGATCCAGTCGGCCGCCCACGCCCGCTCGGCGGCGTCGTCTGCGCGGGCAAGCGGTTGGAGGGAAACGCTTGTCGCGCTCCCTTCGGTCAGCCCGCCGCCGAGGTCATGCCAGTCACCGCCCATGGCAAGCGCCGCGGCGCGGATCGAGCCGCCGAAATCGAAGGCGAAGACCTGCGCGTTGGCATAGCGGCGAAATTGCAGGGCCATCAGGGCGAGAAGGACGGACTTGCCCGCACCTGTCGGACCGACGATCAGCGTATGGCCGACATCGCCGACGTGAAGGGAAAACCGGAACGGGGTGCTTCCCTCGGTCTTGCCAAAGAGCAAGGGGGGCGACCCGAAGTGCTCATCCCGTTCCGGCCCCGCCCACACCGCTGACAAGGGTATCATGTGGGCGAGATTGAGCGTCGAAATCGGCGGTTGCCGGACATTGGCGTAGACGTGTCCCGGCAGGCTGCCGAGCCAGGCATCCACCGCGTTGATGGTTTCCGCCATGGCTGTGAAGTCGCGGCCCTGGATGACCTTTTCAACGAGACGCAGTTTCTCGTCGGCGGCGCGCGGGTCGGAATCCCAGACAGTGACCGTCGCGGTCACGTAAGCGACGCCGGCATAGTCGGCGCCCAGTTCCTGAAGCGCCAGGTCGGCATCGGCCGCTTTGTTCGACGCATCGGTATCGACAAGCGCCGATGCTTCGTTCGTCATCACCTCCTTCAGGATGGCGGCGATCGATTTGCGCTTGGCGAACCACTGCCGACGGATCTTGGTGAGCAGCCTGGTCGCGTCGGTCTTGTCGAGAAGGATTGCCCGCGTCGCCCAGCGATAGGGGAAGGCCAGTCGGTTCAACTCGTCCAGCAGCCCTGGCGTCGTCGCCGTCGGGAACCCAACGATGGTGAGCACGCGGAGGTGCTGCGTGCCAAGGCGGGGTTCGAGGCCGCCGGTCAAAG
>CAIUCF010000924.1 GCA_903897565.1 uncultured Rhodospirillales bacterium
GCGCTGCTGGCGGCCGCCGATCTCATGATCTGCCCGTCGCGCCATGAGCCGCTCGGCAATGTCGTGATCGAAGCCTGGGCCCAGGGTGTCGCCGTGATCGCGGCGGACGTCGAAGGGCCGCGGGAGCTGATTCGTCCGGGGATTGACGGGCTGCTGGCCCCGCGCGAAAACGCCGATGCGCTGGCCGACATGATCCGCCTGCTGCTCGCCAGCGACGCCGCGCGCGACGCGCTCGCCCAGGCGGGGTATGAGAGTTACACCCGGCAATTTTCGGAGCAGACGGTGGTCGCAGCCTATCAGGCATTTTTCGACAGGGTGGCGCGCTGATGTGCGGCGTCGCCGGAATCATGACCGTCGATGGCTCGCCCGCGTCGTTTGCCCAACTCGGCAAGCTGAGCGAGGCGCTCGCCCATCGCGGCCCCGACGGCGGCGGGCAATACCGCTCCGGCAATCTCGGCATGATCCAGACCCGGCTGGCGATCATCGACCTCAAGACCGGCGACCAGCCGCTGCACGAGCCCGGCGGCGCCGCGCTGATCGGCAATGGCGAGATCTACAATTACATCGAGCTGCGGGAAGAAATGCCGGCGGTGATATTCACGACCGGTTCGGACTGCGAGGTGCCGCTGCATCTCTATCGCCGTCACGGTCTCGACTTCACCCGTCACCTGCGCGGCATGTATTCGCTGGCGATCCATGATCCGGCGTCCGGCCACCTGATCCTGGCGCGCGACCCCTTCGGCATCAAGCCGCTCTACTACATCGAAACGGCGCGCTGCTTCGCCTTTGCCTCCGAACCGATGGCGCTGGTCAAGGCCGGGCTGATCGGCACCGAGATCGCGCGCCAGCCCCGCAACGAGTTGCTGCAACTGCAGTTCACCACCGGTCGCGATACGATCTACCACGGCATCCGCCGCGTGCTGCCGGGCGAGACCCTGGTGATCGCTGAAGGCCGGATCGTCGAGCGTCGGCGTATCGAGTCGCTGCCGCTCGGCGGGCCGCTCGAGGTGACGCATCACGACGCGCTGCCGATGCTCGACAGCCTGCTGCGCGATTCGGTGCTGGTCCACCAGCGCTCCGACGTCCCCTACGGCATGTTCCTGTCGGGCGGCATCGATTCGACCGCGGTCCTGGCGATGATGGCCGAACTCAACGACCGTCCGGTGACGACGTTCACGATCGGCTTCTCCCACACCCGCAGCGCCGACGAGCGCCCCGCAGCACGAGTCATCGCCGAGGCGCTCGGCGCCGATCATGTCGAGGTCGACTTCGACGAGAACGACTTCTGGAGCCTGCTGCCGAAGGTCGCCGCGGTGATGGACGACCCGGTCGCCGATTACGCGATCCTGCCCACCTTCCGACTTGCCGAGGTGGCGCGCGCCCATGGCCTCAAGGTAATCTTGAGCGGCGAGGGCGGCGATGAGCTGTTCGCCGGCTATGGTCGCTACCGCAGCGTCATGCGGCCGTGGTGGGCCGGCGGCCGCCTGATCCGCGCCCGCGGCAATTTCGACGATCTCAACGTGCTGCGCAACGACGTCACCGGCTGGCGCGACGGCATCCTCGCCGCCGAGGTCCGCGCCAATGACGGCGGCCGCAGCCGGCTCCAGGTCGCCCAGGCCGTCGATTGCGCCGACTGGCTACCCAACGATCTTCTGACCAAGCTCGACCGCTGCCTGATGGCCCATGGCGTCGAGGGGCGCACGCCGTTCCTCGACCGCGGCATCGCCGATTTCGCCTTCCGCCTGCCGGATAATCTCAAGGTCCGCGACGGCCTCGGCAAGTGGCTGCTGCGCTCCTGGCTCAACGCCAAGGTCCCGGCCGCCGAGGCGCTGGGCCGTAAGAAGGGCTTCACCGTCCCGGTCGGGGAGTGGTTGCGACGACGCGGCAGCACGCTCGGGCCGCTGCTGGCCCGCCAGCCCGCGATCCGGGAGATCTGCCTGCCCGACGCCGTCGAACGGCTGTTCGCCAAGCTCGACGGCAAGCGCGAGGGTTTCGCCGCGTGGTCGCTGCTGTTCTATGCGCTCTGGCATCGCGCCCATATCGCCAAGCAGGCGCCCGAAGACGACGTGTTCCAGACCCTGTCGGCGTGAAACCGCGAGCGCCACAACCGATCGGAACGCCCGAGCGGCGACTCGACCACCGAACGATCAATTCCTAACAGAATGTAAACGGTCTCGACCCAACACTGCCGCCGAGAGCCGCCGAGGCGGACGGGGACAATGTCGGGGAGCCATCGTCGCAGCGCGCGCCGAGCCCCCGCCGATCGAGGTGGACATGCGGGCTGGGCGCAGGATGTTGCGGCAGGACGGCGGACGATTGCTGGGTCCGCTTGTCCTTGCGACCGCGCTCCTGCTCCTGATGTTCGCATACGGCCTTGTCGAACGACTAAACTTCCTCGACGCGCAGCAGCACGCGACAACCCTGCGGATCGGACCCGCCGTCACGCTGCTGACGCGCAGTTCCGATCGACTGGCGGCTCTTGCCACCCCGACCACCCCGGGGCAGGAGCGAGCCGCACTGGCAGCCGTACGCGCCGATCTCGTCTCGCTTCGGGACTCATTGCAAGGTCAAGCCGAGAGCCCGGCGGCCGGCAATCGCGCCAGCGGTCTCCTGGTCGCAGGAATCAGCATTTTCGGCCTCGCCCTCATCGGCCTGACCGCCGCGCAGATCCGCGCGCGCATCGACACCGAGACGAGGCTGCGCGAGGGCGAAGCGCGCTATCGCCTGCTCGTCGAATACGCCTCCGACGTCATCTTCCAGACCGACCTCGATCTGCGCCGCGAATATGTCTCGCCGTCGGTCACGGCGATGTTCGGCTACCAACCCGACGAGTTGATCGGCAGGACGGCGACGAAGCAATTTCACCCCGACGACTGGCCGCAGGTTCGGGAAGCTTACCGGGCCCTGTCGCGCGGGGGCGATTTCATCACGCTGGTGGCGCGGATGCGGCATCGCGACAATCGCTGGGTCTGGGTCGAAGCACGCACTCGCCTGGTCCGCGACGCCTGGGGGACGCCCGCCAAGATCGTCGGCATCATCACGGACATCTCGGCCCGCCACGCCGCCGAGGCGGCGCTGCATGCCAGCGAGGAGAGCTATCGCTCGCTTTACGCCAATGCGCCCGCGATCATCTACACCGTCGATCCCACGGACCGCGTCTTGACGGTCACGGATCAGGCGCTCGCCCTGTTCGGCTACGACCGCGACGAGGTCATCGGCCGGAAGAGCGTCGAGTTCATGACCGGGACTGCGCGCCGGGCGATCCCCTTGACCGCGCGCCCGGAGTTCATCGCGACCGGTGGCGTCGTCGACGTCCCAGCGCAATTCCTCACCAAATCCGGCGATGTCCGCGATGTCCTGATCTCGGCGATCGCCGAGCACGACACAGCCGGCGCGGTCAAGCGGACGATCGTGCTCGTCACGGACGTCACGGAGCGCAAGCGCCTCGAGGCGGCACTGCGCAACAGCGAGGCGCGGGCCCGCGCGGTCACCGAGAACGCCGGCGACGTCATCCTCCGCTTCGACAGCGCGGGCCGATGCACCTTCGCCTCGCCGTCCTATAGCCGGATCTTCGGCTATAACATCGGTGAGGCCCTCGATCATGTCGTCGGCAGCACGGTCTTCGCGGAAGATCGCCCGCTTGCTCGCAAGACCTTCGAAGGCATGATCAAGCACAAACGGCCGACCCTGATAACATTCCGAGGCCGTCACCGCGACGGCCGCACATTGTGGCTGGAAGCCAACTCCAGCGTGATCTGCGATCACACCACCGGCACCGTGGCGGAAGTGGTCTCGATCGTGCGCGACGTCACCGAGCGCCATCTCGCCAACCTCCGGGTCGAAGAGGCACGGCGCGAGGCCGAACGCGCGAACCGCGCCAAATCGGATTTTCTCGCGACCATGAGTCACGAGTTGCGGACGCCGATGAATGGCGTCCTCGGCTTCGCCTCGATCCTGCTCGAGACCGGGTTGGCCCCTGAGCAGCTGCGCCTGGCCAAGCGGATTCAGAGCTCGGGCGAGGCCTTGCTCGCGATCATCGACGACATTCTCGATCTTTCGAAGATCGAGGCCGGCGCATTGACCTTGGAGCAGATCCCGTTCTCACTGCGCGACACCGTCAACACCGCCGTCTACATCGTCGAGCCGCGAATGATGGCCAAGAAGCTCGCGCTTTCGGTCGGCATCGACCCGGCTGTCGAGGATGCGATCGTCGGTGATCCGACCCGGGTCGGACAAGTGCTGCTGAACCTGCTCTCGAACGCCGTCAAGTTCACCGAAAGCGGCAGCGTCACGCTCCGCATCGATCGTCCCGGCGGGCCGGGCAGCGATGTCCTGCGCTTCGAGGTCGGCGACACTGGCATCGGGATCGCGCTCGAAGATCAGAAGCTGTTGTTCCAGCCGTTTTCGCAGGTGGACAATTCGATGACGCGGCGCTTCGGCGGCACCGGACTCGGCTTGGCGATCTGTCGCCGGTTGCTGGAGGCGATGCCGGGTGGCGGTATCGGCGTCGAGAGCGAAGTCGGCAATGGCAGCCGCTTCTGGTTCACGGTGGCGCTGCCGCAGGCGTTGGACGCAGGACGGGAGCCCGCGGCGCGGGTGGTGTGACGGTCGCCCGCGCGATATCGCTCCTAAGGGTCAGGCACCAGGTGCGCGCGCGGCGGCAGATCCTGCGCCGCCAGACAGGCGTCGACGGAGCGGTCACGCTTCTGCAGCGAGGCCAGATCGTGATCCGGGAACTGCTTGACCGAGTCTGCGATGCAAGCGTCCTCCTGCTTCCAGATATCGAGCGACCGTGAATCGAGATACTGCTGGGTGGCCGCCCCGGCGGAATGGGCGACGATCGCGGCGAGCAACCCTGCCGCGGTGATCAGGCGCGTCATCCAACGGCGCTGCGACGCCTTGGCGCGTTCCCGCGGCCACCCATCGCGCGTCGATAACCTGTTGTCTCGTACCATCCCGTCCATCCGTCGCAATCACCGCGTCTGTTCGCGGCATCGTCCCGTCAATAACTACAAATAAAGGATTTTAGCGAGATACTCCGGCGATCATCCGTCGCCGCGCCGCAGTGGCGACCGATCGAGTGTCGCCACGGGCAGATCAGGTACAAGTCGAGATGGAACCAACACCGCCAGGCCCGCCCAGCGCAGCACGGCGCTATTTCTACGGGCTCGCGATCGCGGCGGTGTTTCTGGTCGTCGCCCTCGGCTTTGGCGCTGCGCTCCGGCTGTTCTCGCTCGATACCAGCGAGCGCGTTGCCCGGACCGAGGCCGAGCGCGCCCTCGCCTCGCTGTCGCGAATCGACGGAATTCTCGGCCATTTCCAAGATGACGGCCTGACGTCGCGCAATGCCGACACCGCGCGAGCCCTACGGATCGAGCTTGATACGCTCGCCGACGACCTCAAGGACGACGCGCCCGAGACCTATGATTTGAAGCGGCTGCAAGCGACGGTGACCCAACTCCTGCGGTCGGACCCAACCGGCAACGCGACCAATCGCGCCGCGGAGGCCGGCCGGCTCCGGAGCACGGCCGGTGACATCATCGCCCATTTGGAGGCGCAGGAAGCCGAAATACAGGGCATGCGCTCGCACGACATCGCGATCGGCAGGCAGCAGACGACGACCGCGTTGGTCGTAATATTTCTGCTCGCGGCCGCGCTGACCACGCTGGCGGTTCGCCTGACCTCGGCGCAGTCGCACGCCCGGCGGCAGGCGGAGAACTCCCTGCGCGAAAGCGAGGCGCGCTATCGCCTCATCACCGAGTACGCCTCCGACGTAATCTTTCAACTCGGGCTCGACCTGACTCGCGAATACGTCTCTCCCGCCGCGACGAAGATGCTCGGCTATACGCCGGAGGACATGGTTGGCAGGAAGGCGGCGAGCGAGTTCCATCCCGAGGACGTGGCCGCCGTTGCCGCGGCATTTCAGGGCTTGATGGCGGGTCGCGACGAGATCCTGATCGCCCGGACCCGCCATCGCGACGGCCGCTGGATCTGGATCGAGGCGCGCGTCAGCCTCGTCCGCGACGCCACCGGCGCGCCCGCCAAGATCATCGGCGTGATGAGCGACATCACGGCGCGCCGCAATGCCGAAATCGCCCTCCAGGAGAGTGAGGCGAAATATCGCGCGCTCTATAATTACGCGCCGGCGCTGATGTATTCGCTCGACCCGGAAAACCGCGTCATGACGATCACCGACGAAATGCTGCGCGTGTTCGGCTATTGTCGCGACGAGGTGATCGGTCGTCCGTCGTTGGATTTCATGACCCCCACATCACGCCAGTCGATCGCGCTGATCGCACGGCCGGAATTCATCGCCAACGGATATCTTCGCGACTTCCCCGCAGAATTCCTGAGCAAGGGCGGCGAAATCCGCGACGTTCTGCTCTCCTCGATCGCGGAACGCGACGCCGATGGTGCCGTTATCCGCGCCGTCGTCGCAGTTTACGATGTCACCGAGCGACTACGCGCCGAGGAAGCGCTGCGCGCCAGCGAGGCCCAATATCGCATCGTTGCCGACAACGCCGGCGATCTCATCATGCGCTTCGACGCCTCCGGACAGCGCACCTATGTGTCGCCGTCATCGACCCGCATCGTCGGCTTCAGCCCGGCCGAAATTGCCAAGCTTCCCGTCGGCGACTTCACGATCCCGGAGGATCGGGAGCGCCTGGCCCAGGCCTTCCACGGGATGATGGCGGCAGGGGAAAATACCCGACAGCTCTTCCGCACGTTTCACAAGGATGGCCGCGTGCTCTGGCTCGAAGCCAACTGCACCGTCGTTCGTGATCCCGAGTCCGGTGCCCCGGCCGGCGTGATGAGCTTCGCGCGCGATGTCACGGAACGCCAGGCCGCGATTGAGCAGGCTGAGCAGGCGCGCCGCGAAGCCGAACTCGCCAACCGCGCCAAATCGGAATTCCTGGCGACGATGAGTCACGAAATCCGCACGCCGATGAACGGTGTCCTCGGCTTCGCGACCATCCTGCTCGACACCGCCCTGACCGCGGAACAGCAGGGTCTTGTGTCCTTGGTAAAGGCGTCGGGCGAAGCCCTGCTCGCGATCATCAACGATATCCTCGACCTTTCGAAGATCGAAGCCGGCTCCCTGGAGCTCGAAGCGATTCCGATGTCGCTCTACGGGCTCGTCGATGGTTCGATCAGTGTCTTGAACGCCGCCAGCGGCGAGAAGTCGCTCGACCTGCGGGTGGAGATCGCGCCCGACATCCCCGATGCCGTCATCGGCGACCCCAATCGCCTGCGTCAGGTCCTGCTCAACCTGCTCTCCAACGCGATCAAGTTTACCGAGGCCGGCAGCGTCACCCTCAGGATCGGCAACACGCCCGAAAACGACGGGCGCTTGCTGTTCGAAGTCGTCGATACCGGCATCGGCATTCCCGAGGATCGCCAGCACCTGCTGTTCCAGGTGTTCTCGCAGGTCGACAGTTCGACGACACGCCGGTTCGGCGGCACCGGCCTCGGCCTCGCCATCAGCCGCCGGCTGCTCGAGGCGATGCCGGGCGGCAGCATCGGGGTCGACAGCACGCCCGGCGTGGGTAGCCGGTTCTGGTTCACGATCGACCTGCCGCGGGCAAGGACGCCCGAAGATGTCTCGCGCCATCCCGCACAGGAAACTTCCGCCCGCCCCGCGCGTATCCTCGTTGCCGAGGACATGGCGATCAACCAGATGGTGGTCGAAGGCATCCTGACCCATGCCGGCCATCACGTCGAACTCGTCAGCGACGGCGCGGCCGCCGTCGCCCGGGTCGCCAAGGGCGATTTCGACCTCGTGCTGATGGATATGCATATGCCGGTGATGGATGGCCTCGAGGCGACCCGGGCGATCAGGGCGCTGCCCGGCCCCGCCCGGAAGATACCCATCATCGCGTTGTCGGCCAACGCGATGCCGCCGGAGATCGCGCTCTGCCGCGCGGCCGGCATGAATGGCCACCTCGCCAAACCGATCCAACAGGATGCTCTGCTCGCAAGTGTCGCGTTATGGAGCAATCCCAGCGAACGGAGCGCCGCACTCGCCGATGCCTTTGGTTAGCAGCGGGAAATTCGCCGCTACCCTTGGCCGCAAACCTGCGGATCGATGCCGCGTCTCCGATGCTGGCACTAAGTTGTTTCGCTGCCAAATTCGACCTGCGAAGAATCTGCGCAGTTGATCCAAATCAATACTTCGCGACGACATCGAAAATCGTAAATCATCTGCCTATTTTGCAAGATTAGCTTAATTAATAAGGCACAGATTTCTGGTGCGGATGCGACCAGTGACGATCTGTCATGACGCCGATCACCCGAAAAAATATCAGCATATCAGGGTGATTCCGTGAATTTCTTTTCCCGCGTCTTCGACAGGGCAATCGACGACAATGACGGTGTCCTGGCCGCAATCGACAAATCTCAGGCTCTGATCGAGTTCTCGCCCGATGGTGTGATTCTGGCCGCGAATGAGAATTTCCTTCAGGTCATGGGATATTCGCTGAGCGATCTCGTCGGCAAACGACACAGCGTGTTCATGCCGGCGGAGACCCTTGATTCATCCGGGTATCGCGAATTCTGGAACCATCTCGCCAACGGAATCTTTCAGGCCGGCGAATTCAAGCGGATCGCCAAGGACGGACATGCTGTCTGGCTGCAGGCGAGCTACAATCCGGTCCCCGGCGCGGACGGCAAACCCCGCAAGATCGTCAAGGTCGCCGCAGATATTACCACGCGGAAGCGCCAGGCCGCGGATTTCACCGGTCAGGTCGAAGCCATCAACCGCTCGCAGGCGGTGATTGAGTTCCAGCTCGACGGCACCGTCATTTCTGCGAACGCTAAATTCCTCGCCGCCATGGGCTACGGCCTGTCGGAAATTGTCGGACGCCACCATTCGCTGTTCATCGACGAAGCCGAGCGTTCTGGTCCCGCCTATCGCGAGTTCTGGGCCGCGCTCGGTCGCGGTGAGTTTCGTGCTGGCGAGTTTCGCCGCATCGCCAAGGATGGGCGGGATGTCTGGCTGCAGGCCAGCTACAATGCAATCATCGATCCGGACGGCCGGCCCTTCAAGGTCGTCAAATTCGCCTCGGACATCACCGTTGAGAAGCTGCGCACCGCCGATTTCGCCGGGCAGATCGCCGCCATCAATCGGTCGCAGGCTGTGGTCGAACTCGACCTTTCCGGCAAGGTGATCGCCGCGAACGAGCTCTTCCTCAAGACGATGGGCTATTCTCTCGACGAGATCCTTGGCCATCACCACGCAATGTTCGTCGATCGCGACGACGCCGGCAGCGAAGACTACAAGGGTTTCTGGGCTGCGCTCGGCCGCGGCGAGTTCCGCGCCGCTGAATTCCGGCGGATCGCGAAGAACGGCAGGGAAGTGTGGCTGCGCGCCACATACAACCCGATCCTCGATCTGGCGGGCAAGCCTTCGAAGATCGTCAAGTTCGCGACCGATGTCACCGTCCAGGCGACGGCGCGCCAGGGCTTCGGCGAGATGATCGACAGCGTTGCCGGCGGTATCCACCAGATGGAGGGCTCGGTCCGAGAGATCGCGGAAACCATGGTGAAGTCGCAGGAGACCGCCAACGGTGCCGCCGACAGCGTCGGCCTGGCCGACCTCGCTGCCCAGCGTCTCACCGGTGCCACCCAGTCGATGGTGCGAATCGTCGACCTGATCGGCAAGATCACATCGCAGATCAACCTGCTGTCGCTCAACGCCACCATCGAATCGGCACGCGCCGGCGAGGCCGGCCGCGGCTTCGCCGTGGTCGCCAACGAGGTGAAAGAGCTGGCGATGCGGGCTCGCGGCGCCACCGACGAGATCGCCGTCGAGATCAATGGACTGCGCGACGTGGCTCACGACGTGGTTGCCGCCATGTCGGCGATCAAGGGCTCCTTCGACGAAGTCAGACAATACGTGACGTCGACGGCCTCGGCGGTCGAAGAGCAGAGCGCGGTGGCACAAGGCATCTCGCGCCATATGCAGGACGCCGCCGCGCAGGCGACGGGGCTCTGGTCGACATAGGGCTGCCCCTCGCGGCGCCCGCTCGGCTCCGATACAGTATGAAGTATGCTCGATCACCGCACACAACCGCGCCGCATCGGCGCCAAAGCCTGGCAGCGGACGGCGATGCTGCTGCTCGGGTTCGCACTCGGCGCCGCGTTTCTGGTCAGCCTGCTCGGTCCCGCGCATCTCGCCGAGACGCTCATCCGGAGCGGCCTCGGCCGCGTCGGCGTGACCGTCGATCGGCTCGAGGTCGAGAGCATCGGCCTTGGTCATGTCGCCTTCGGCCCGCTTCGGCTCGGCGGCGCCGATGGTCCCACGCTGGCCGCGCTCACGGCGACCTGGACGCCGCAAAGCCTGTTGCAGCGCCGCCTCGCCAGCCTGCACGTCTCCGAGCTGCAACTGAAGGCCGCGGTCACCGCTGCCGGCGTCACCATCGCCGGCCTGCCGTCCTCGCCAGCAGGCGTCGCGACATCGCCATCTGCACCGGCCCTGGTGCTGCCCTTCGACAGCCTCGACCTCGATGGAGCCAAGCTCGACCTCACCCTGCCGGCGGGCCATGCCCGCGTCGACCTCGGGGCGAACATGGCCCGGCAAGCTGATGGGGGTGTGCTCGGCAGCGCCCGGATCACGGCATCGGTCACGATCGGGACGGCGGCGCCACTCGCGCTGCAGGCGGAGTTGCCGCGCTGGCTCCTCGCCCCCCCGGATCTGCCGCTGCGCCTCGACATCACCGGGGGCAAGTTCATGAGCCCCGGCCTCCGGGGCGCCCTCAGCAACGTCGACGCACGCGTGACCGCGACCGCCGACAAGATCGACGTGGCGGCGACGGCGACGGGAGCCGACGGGGCGAGCGGCGCGCTGGCGCTCACCGGGTCCCTCTCGCAGGGTGCCAAGCCGTCGCCGTCGTCCCTGGTTCTGATCCTGAAAGGCGTCGGCATTCCCGGCGACGTCGTCAGCGTCAGCGGCATCGACGGCCGAATCCAGCTCGCCGCCCTGGCACCGCCACGCACTGCGACGCCGCAATCGATCACGGGAATGATGGCGATCGCGCCGCTGGCGCCCGGCCGCTTCACCTTGACCGCCGGTCTGCCGGGCAACGGCAGCCTGCGGCTCGAGGCGGCGCGGCTCGAACTCGCCGCCGGTACCCTGTCGCTGCCGCCCCTGACCCTGGCCGCGGGGCAGCCGGTGGCGACGGTGTTGGCGCTCGACGCGGTCGATCTCGGCGTGATCCTGCCGCTGCTCGGCATCGACGGGCTCGGCGGCACGGGTATCCTCGATGGCCATATCCCGGTGCGGATCGACCCCTCGGGCGTGGCGATCAGCGGCGGACGCCTCGTGGCGCGCGGGCCCGGCGTGCTGCACTATACCGGGAGCGCGCTCCCCGACGCGGTACCGGGCAGCGCAGCGACCACGGTCAGCCTGCTGCGCCAAGCGCTCGCGGATTTCCACTATACCGGCCTCAGCCTCGATCTCAACCGCGCGGTGTCCGGTCAGGGCAGTCTGGTGATCACCCTCAAGGGCGCCAACCCGGCGGTCCTCAATAACTATCCCTTCGCCCTGAATATTCGGGTCGAGGCCGATTTCGACCGGCTGGCTGGGCTGCTGCGGCTCGGCTACGACACCGCCGGTGGCATGCTCCGCCGCGGTATCGGGCGGTAATTCATTCTCCCGGCGGCCCGCTTCCCGGTGTAAGCTTCGCCGGCCGGCGCCCTCGCGCCGGCGAGGAAGCACGATCCGATGCCGATTTTCCGCCTCGGGGCCGCACTGGCCCTGCTCTATCTCACCGTTGCCTGCTCGCCCGTCGTCCGTGTCGAGGCCCCGCAGCAACCGATCACGATCAACCTGAACATCAAGCTCGACGCCGATGTCCGTCTGCGCGTCGAGGAAAAGGCCAAGGAAGATGTCAAGACGCAACCTGTTTTCTAACGCCTGGCGCGGCCTCGCGATGGCCCTGGCAGTACTGTTCCTGCTCAGCGGCAATGCCTGGGCCGAGGGTCGGGCGCTCGACGCGCCGCGCGCTGCCGGCACCGTCGGCGAGCGCTATGACGGCTTTGCCGAGTTACGCGACCAGACCCAGGCAGCCACGCTCGGCGCCCTGGTCGCCCAAGCCAACAGCGCACGCCGTAAGATCTATGCCGACCAGGCGGCGCAGCAGAAACTGACCATCGACCAGGTCGGCCGTATCTACGCGCCGCAGATTCTCCAGGCCGCACCGGCTGGCACCTGGTTCCATCAGGAATCCGGCGCCTGGGTGCAGAAATAGCGACGCCTCAAGACTCTTTCGTGAGCACCGCGAGCGCCTGATCGAGGTCGGCGATCAGGTCGTCGACATGCTCGATCCCGATCGAGAGGCGGAGCAGGCTTTCCGGCGCACGCGTCTGCGGGCCCTCCGCCGAGGCGCGATGCTCGACGAGGCTGTGGGTTCCGCCGAGGCTCGTGGCGCGGATGAAGAGGCCAAGCGCGTTCGCGACCGCCATCGCCTCGGGGCGCCCGCCAGCGACCTCGAAGGACAGCATCCCGCCACCGACGCCCCGCATCTGCCGCATCGCCAACTGGTGCGCCGGATGACTGGCCAGCCCGGGATAATGCACCCTGGTGACGTTGCAATGGCCTTCCAGGAAGGTCGCCACCGCAACGGCATTGCGGCACTGCGCCTCGAACCTCGGCACGAGGGATTCGATCCCGCGCAGCGCCAGCCAGCACTCGAAGGGCGAGGGGACCGCGCCCTTGTTGACCTGGGCGGCACGGATATTGTCGAGATAACCGCCGCGTTCCCGCGCGACGACGGCGCCGATCATGATGTCACTGTGGCCGCCGAGATACTTGGTCAGGGCGTGCACCGCGAAATCGGCACCAATAGCGGTGGGCCGCTGCAGGATCGGTGTTGCCCAGGTATTGTCGACGGCGACAAAGGCCCCGACCGCGTGGGCGAAGGCGACGACCGCGGCGATATCGGTGACCTGGAGCAATGGGTTCGAGGGTGTCTCGATCCAGACGAGGCCTGGTCGGATCTGGTCACACGCCTTCGCGACCGCCGCGAGATCGGTCATGTCGATGACCGCAACCTCGAAACGCTCGGCAAGGTCGGTTCGGGCCAGCAACGGACGGATGCCGAAATAGACATCCTCCGGAATTAAAATGCGGCGCGGCGGGTCGCGGGGCATCGCCTCCATGACTGCCGTGATCGCCGCCATGCCCGATGCGAAGGCGACCGCCTCGACGCCGTCCTCGAGCGCGGCGAGGCAGGTCTCCAGCATCGCGCGATTGGGGTTGTTGTCACGGCTATAGACGAAACCGGACGGAAAGCCGCCGTCGGGTGCCCGCTCGAAGGTCGTCGACAGATGGATCGGCGCGGCGACCGCACCTGTCGTGGGATCGACATTGCGCCCGGCGTGGACGGCGAGAGTCTCGATACGCATCTCCTAAGCCCCTAATCGCGTCGCAAAGCCGCTACAGCAGCCCCTGTCGGATCAGCTCGGCGCGGGTGAGGTCGAGGATCGCGGCCACCTTGTTGATGATCTCGTCGATCTGGGCGTGGGTGACGACCAGCGGCGGGGCGAGGATCATGGTGTCGCGGACCGCGCGCATCACCAGGCCCTGGTTGAAGGCGATGTCGCGGCAGATCGTGCCGGCCTTGCCGTCGCCGGGGAACGGAATGCGCGCGTGCTTGTCGGGTGTCAGCTCGATGGCGCCGATCAGCCCGACCATGCGCGCCTCGCCGACCAGCGGATGGTCGTTGAAGCGGTGCCAGCCGGCCTGGAGATAGGGGCCGGCGTCGATGCGGACATGCTCGACGACATTCTCGCGCTTCAGGATCGCCAGGTTGGCGAGCGCCGCGGCGCAGGCGCCGGGATGGCCGGAATAGGTGTAGCCATGGGCGAATTCGCCGCCCTGCTCGGTGATGACATCGGCGACGCGCTCGCCCACCAGCACACCGCCGAGCGGGAAATAGCCCGAGGTGATGCCCTTGGCGACCGCCATCAAATCCGGCTGGACGCCGAAATGCTGGCAGCCGAACCAATGCCCGGTGCGGCCGAAGCCGCAGATGACCTCGTCGGAGACGATCAGCACATCGCGATCCCGGCAGATCTTCTGCACCGCCGGCCAGTAGGTCGCAGGCGGGATGATGACGCCGCCGGCGCCCTGGATCGGCTCGCCGATAAAGGCTGCGACGTTCTCCGGCCCGGCGCGGTCGATCGCCAGGGCGACCTGATTGGCGGCCCAGAGCCCGAACTCGTCGGGCGCCATGTCGCCGCCCTCGGCCCACCAGTAGGGCTGGTCGACATGGATGATGCCGGGGATCGGCAGGCCGCCCTGCTTGTGCATCCAGGCCATGCCGCCCAGACTGGCGCCCCCAATGGTCGAGCCGTGATAGGCATTCTTGCGCGAGATGAAGATCGACTTCTCCGGCTTGCCCTGCACCGCCCAGAAATGGCGGACCATGCGGATGATGGTGTCGTTGGATTCCGAGCCCGAGCCGGTGAAGAAGGCGCGGGTGATGCCCGGCGGCGTCAGGGTCGCGAGCTCGGCCGAGAGCTCGATCACCGCGGGATGGGTGGTCTTGAAGAAGGTATTGTAGTAGTCGAGCGTCGAGAGCTGCGCCGAGATCGCGTCGATGATCTCGTGGCGGGCGTGGCCGACATTGACGTTCCACAGCCCCGACATGCCGTCGATGACGCGGTTGCCGTCGGAATCGACGATATGGATGCCCTCGGCGCGAACGATCACGCGCGAGCCCGCAGCGTTGAGCTGCTTCATGTCGGAGAAGGGATGGAGATGATGGGCAGCGTCGAGCGCCTGCCAATCCGCGGTGGTCCGCTGGTTATGTGTTCTGCTGGGCATTGTCGTCACCGTTTCTCTAAGGTCCATCGCCGCGAAGGGCGGCATTCATTGCTCATCTTCGTCACCCCCGCGAAGGCGGGGGTCCATCGGGCAGCCTTCCGGGTCTCGGCCAGGCATGGATCCCCGCCTTCGCGGGGATGACGGAAGGGTGTCCCCCTCACACGCTCCGCAAGTACCAGCTGAGGTCGAGCGCCGGCACTGTCGCCTCGAAGCGCTTGTACTCGCCCAGTTTGATCTTGCCGAAGATCTCGACGAAATAATCGCCCATCGCCGCGCGCAGCACGTCCGAGGATTCAAAATCGCGGATCGCGTCGAGCCAGTTGGGCGGAATCCGGTCGGCCTCACCGGCATAGCCGTTGCCGGCAACCGGCTCGCCGGGGTCGAGCTGGTGCTGCAGCCCGTGATGCACGCCCGTCAGCACCGCGGCCATCGCGAGATAGGGATTGGCGTCGGCGCCGGCGACGCGGTGCTCGACGCGCAAAGATCCCTTCGGCCCCTTGGGCACGCGGAAGGCCACGGTGCGGTTGTTGAAGCCCCAGCTCGGATTGACCGGGGCGTAGCTCATGGCGACGAAGCGGCGATAGGAATTGGCGTGCGGCGCGAAGATCAGCAGGGATTCCCGCATCAGCGCCTGCATGCCGCCGATCGCCCAGCGCAGCTTCTGCTCGCCGCCCTCGGCCTCGTAGATGTTGTGGCCGGCAGCGTCGAGCAGCGAGATGTGGAGATGCATGCCGCTCCCCGATTCCTCGGCGAAGGGTTTGGCCATGAAACTCGCCTCGAGCCCATGCTTGCGGGCGACGGCCCGCACCGTGCGCTTGTAGAGCACGGCATCGTCGACCGCGCGCAGGATGTCGGCCTTGTGATGCAGGGTGATCTCGAACTGGCCGGCGCCGTATTCGCTGATCGCCGTCATCACCGGCAGGCCTTGCGCCTTGCAGGCGGCATAGAGTTCGTCGAGGAACGGCGTGACTTCGTGGATTTCCTCGAGCGAGTAGCCCTGCTTGCCGCCGTCATGTCCGGGCGCCAGGGCCAGCCTGCCCTCGCGCGCCGCCTTGCCGTCGAGCAGGTAGAATTCGAGCTCGACCGCGCCGCAGGGATGGATGCCGTCGGCGCGCAGCCGGTCGAGCACGCCCGCCAATATCTGGCGCGGGTCGAGCGGATGCGGCGAGCCGTCGTGATTGTGGTAGCTCAGCAGCAGATGCGCGGTCGGCGTCGCTGCCCAAGGCTGCGGCACCAGGGTGCCTGGAATCGGATAGGCGGGGCGATCGGCGTCGCCGTCATCCCAGGACAGCCCGGTCTCGTCGACATCGGCGCCGGTGATGTCGAGGCCGATCATGGTCCCCGGCAGCGGCCGGCCGTTGCGGAAGACGTCCTCGATCTCGACGATATCGAGCCGCTTGCCGCGCTGGATGCCGTTCAGATCGGTCAGCAACACGTCGACGAAGCGGGTGTCGGGGTAGCGATCGAGGAAGTCGCGGCATTCGGCGAGGGCGTCGGACGCGCGCGGGGTGACGGGCCGGTCGAGTGGCGCCATGATGCTCCTGACATATTGTGATCACGATTTGAGCCAAGCGTATCGCTGCCCGGACGCGGCGTCAATTGCGGCGCGATTCTGCTGCGCGACGATCTTGCTTGACGGGTTCCGAGCCCCCGTGCGAAAGAGCCTCCTTCTGTTCGCCGCCCGGTCGCGCTCGACCCTGCCATTCCCCTGGAATGACAGGATTCTCACCCGAACGCGTCGGCACCGAACAGGAAAAGCGAGCATGAAGGATCCGGCTGACCCCCGGACTTCGCGCGACGGAGGGGTGGCCGAGTGGTCGAAGGCGCACGCCTGGAAAGTGTGTAGACGGGAAACCGTCTCGAGGGTTCGAATCCCTCTCCCTCCGCCAATTCACGATTGTTTCGGGCCGCCGCGCGGTCCGCAGGCATCACACGCGAGGATCGAGGGCGTTTTGGGACGTCCTCCCCACCTCGTCAGACTTGCGCATTGGCTTCGTCGCCCGAGCCACCCTCCGAATCGTCACCTCCCTGCGCACCTCGAAGCGGAGCCGCGACACGTCCCGCTCCCGCCATCTCCACGACTCTGCCTGTCGCACTTCGCGTCGACGTGATCCGGTAACTGTAACTGTCCCAGCGGAGCGAGGCGACGAGGTGCTGGATCGGCCGGCCTTCGTCGTCTCGCACAAGTCGCTCGAAGACGAAGATCGGCTCTCCCGACTTCAGATCGAGCAGCGGAGCGATGGACTCCGGGCAGGGCGCGGCTCGCATCTCCTGTACAGCATGAGCGATCGTCACGCCCTGGTCGCGCAGTTGCTCGAGCATCGTTCGCTTGCTGACCGTGGCTTGATCCAGCTTGGCGCCGATCCTGGCGGGGACGTGCACCAGGGTCAGCATGATCGGCGTGCCGTTGAGGCTCCGCAGGCGCTCGACGAGCAGGATCGGTTCACCCGCCGGGACTTCGAGTTGGCCCCTGACGGCCTCATCGGGAAATTGCCAGGCGAACCGCAGCAACTTCGCCTCCGTACCTCGAACGAGGGTCAGAAGGGACGCTACATCGTCCTCGATCTCGGTGCGCGCAACCGACACCAGCAAGTCGGCCACCCGCGCCTGACGGCCACGACCGCGAAGGATCAGATGGTCTCGTTCGAGTTCTTCCAGTGCCCTTCTGACGGTGATGCGGCTGACACCGTGCTCCGCCTCGAGTTCCTTTTCGCTGGGCAACGGTTCACCGGGCGGCAGCCGCCCATCCTGGATCGCCTGCTTGATCGCTGCATAGACACGGGCATAAAGCGGCGATGCTGGGTTGGTCATAACAAATTCCATAACATGTTATACTATGTTGTTGCGTCTAATCATAACACATGATAGCTGTCGTGGAAACCGCAAGGAGGGACCTGTGGAAAACGAAGCGAGAAGAGAAACGCCTGATCGATGCGCCGTCATCACCGGCGCGGCTGGGGGGATCGGAACGGCCACCGCCATGGCGCTGGCTGCTGCAGGATGGCGACTGGTCCTTACAGATTTAAACGCAAATGCATTGGGAACGCTCGTTCGTGAGATCGAGAAAACCTCGCGTACGGAGTGCGCCGTGGTCGAGGGCGATGTCACGGACCCTGGCCTAGGGCCGCGATTGGCTGCCACGGTCGCGGCGATTCCCTGCCCGCTTCGTGGACTGGTAAACGGGGCCGGGATCATCGACGGGCATCCCCTGGACGCCCTGA
>CAIUCF010000925.1 GCA_903897565.1 uncultured Rhodospirillales bacterium
GCAGGCAATTCGGCAAGCAGTCGCTCGAGCACTTCGCAGGCCGAGGCGGCGCGGCCCTGGCCGAGGGCGAGATACGCGTCGATCGTCTCGATCCAGGCAGAGCCGTAGGGGCTCGGCACCGGCGCGAGTTCACGCCGTGCCGTCGCCAGCCAGCCCAGTGCTTCGACCTGGCGCAACTGCGTCCGCAGCGCCATTGCCATCATCGCCGCCACGGTGGCGCGGTCGAACGCGTTACCATGCCCAGGCACCTTCATCCAGCTCGCGCCAAGCAGGATTGCCGTCTTGAAATCATAGGAGAAAAAGGCGAGGAGCATCCGGATCAACTGCACGCGGTCCGACGCGTGCCGCGCGGCTTCCAGGATGGCGACGTGACGGGTCATCAGGCGGGACGCGACGGAGCTCGACGCTGAGAATACCGCGGCCCAGACCATCCAGATCACCAGTTCGGGATCACGCAGCGCCGGTTCCGGAAGCCTTTCGCAACAGTCGAGAAAGGCAACGGTCTCGCCCCGCGTCGTCAGCATTTCGGCACCGCAATCGCGCAACCATCGTGCTGCCCGTCCGCTGTCGCCGGCGGCGAGGGCGTAATCGACGGCCTCGATCCAATTGCCATGTTCTTCATGCCAAAGCGCTGCACGCAGAAATCGCTGCGCCGCTTGCGCCGCCCCGCCCTCCTCAACAGCTCGGAGAGAGTCGCGAAACACCCGATGCAGACGGATCCAGTGATGCTGTCGATCGAGTGGGACCCAGAACAGATTGCGCTCGATGACCTCGCGACAATATGCGACTGCATCTGGTGATCCCGTAACAGCCGTCGCGAGTTCCGGACTCAATCGTTCGAGGCCGGCGATCTGCTGCAGGAAGATTCGCAATCCCGGGCTAAGGTTGCGAAGAACCGCCTCGTCGAGATAGTCGCGGACATCGCTGTCTGCGCCGGTAAACGCCTCGGCGACACTGGCGAGGTCGGCCCCTGCCGCAACCTGTCGTCGGATCACCTGAAGCGCCGTTGCCCATCCCTCGGTGCGGCGGAGAATCTGGCGAACCCTGGCCTCGTTGAGGCGTCCGGGACGCAGACCCAGAAACGCGATGGTCTCGCGTTCGGTGAACGCCAACTCTGCGGCATCGCACTCGACGACGAGCCCTTGCAGCCGCAACGCCGCGATATCGAACGGGGGCCGCGTGCGACACGCGATGACGGGATAAATCGGCCCATCGCCACGCGCAAGCGAATGCCCGACGACACGTGCCAGTGCGGAGGGAGAGGCATTGTGAGCGTTATCGAGAAACAGCAGGATTCGGCGACTCTGCCCCGCGGCGAGGCGTGCAGAAGCCTCCTCCACTGCTGCAGCGAGAGCGGCATCGACGGTGGCGAGATCATCGTCATTGCCAGTCGATGCGTGCCAGACGACGAACTCTCTGCGCGCCTCGGAGAGCAGCCGCAGCCTGGACATCACGACCGACTTGCCGCTACCCGCGGGCGCGGTGAGCACCGCGATTCGGGTCGCGGCAAGCCTATCGTAGAGCGCCTCTTCGAGACGCGGCCGTGGGAGAAGCGTCACGGATCCTCGGCGCTCCCCGTCCTGGCGATCCGCGGTTACTTACCGAGTGGGCCGAGGAAATCCTGCTTCTCCAAGGCGACGCCATTGTGACGCAGGATGTCGTAGGCCGTGACGGCGTGGAAATAGACATTCGGGATCGCGAAGCCCTGGGCGTATTCCAGACCGGTCAGCTTGAGCTCGCCGGTCTGGATCGGAATGGTGATCGCCATGTCCTCGGTATCCTCGAGCTGCGCGGGTTCGATGGCACGAAGGGCCTCGATCGTCGCCGCCAATCGTTGCTGCAGCTCGACGAAGCTGGTCTCGGTGTCGGGAACCGACGCCGGGAGGGTGCGCGTAAGCCGCGCGCCGAGGCGACGTGCGGAATCTGCGGCGATCTGAACCTGGCGCACGAGTGGGAACATGTCGGGATAGAGTCGCGATTGCAGCATGACGCCCGGTTCAATCCCGCGGGCAATGCAATACGCCTCGCCTTTGGCCAGCACCTCGGAAAGGGCGGTGAGCGCCCGCAGACAGGGGGGAACACTAGCCTGATACATCGAAACCATCGTCATCTCCCAGAAACTCGTTCTTTCGCGAAACCGCGAATCTTGCGACCTTGTATAATCGCAAAGTGCCGGATTTAGATGGGATTACTTGTATCGATCCCAAGGGCCGCCCCACCGTCAATCGTCGCGGGCCTGTCGATTTGCCGCGTGAGGGTTCGCCATCGCCGGCCGATCCGCTATAGATGCGTCCCGCTCCGGCAAGATCCGGAGTCGTGGGGCAGGCAGCACGCAGGAATTGGGGTCTTCGGTAATGACGGTCGGCATTGAGATTGGGACAACCGCCGAAGGCAAAGTGGCGGTGCTCGACCTTGAGGAATTGCTGGCGACGCGGCTGCTGGTTCAGGGCAATTCGGGATCGGGCAAGTCGCATTTGCTCCGCCGCCTGCTCGAGCAAAGCGCTCCTTGGGTGCAGCAGGCCGTAATCGATCCAGAGGGCGACTTCGTCACCTTGGCGGACCGCTACGGCCATCTCGTGATCGACGCATCGTCCTATACCGAAACAGGCCTCCTCGCTGCCGCCGAGCGCGTCCGCGAGCACCGCGTTTCCGTTGTACTGAATCTCGACGGGCTGGAGTTCGAAGCCCAGATGCGCCACGCGGCGGCATTTCTCGGCGGCTTGTTCAACGCCACCCGGGACTTCTGGTACCCGATGCTCGTGGTCGTCGACGAGGCGCAGCTCTTCGCCCCAGCCGTTTCCGGCGAGGTTGCGGAAGAGGCGCGGAAGCTCTCCTTGTCGGCGATGACCAACCTGATGTGCCGGGGCCGCAAGCGCGGGCTCGCGGGCGTCATCGCCACCCAGCGCCTCGCCAAACTCGCGAAGAACGTCGCTGCCGAGGCGACCAATTTCCTGATGGGCCGAACCTTCCTCGACATCGACATGGCCCGAGCGGCCGATCTTCTCGGCATGGAACGCCGTCAGGCCGAGATGTTTCGCGATCTCCAGACCGGCCAATTCGTGGCGCTCGGTCCGGCGCTGTCGCGCCGCCCCCTGGCCCTGCGTGTCGGTTCGGTGGAGACCGAGACGCGCGGCGTCAGCGCCAAGCTCATCCCTCTGCCCGAATCGGCTACCGCTTCGATCCGTGGCCTGATCCTGAATCCGCCGCCCACCGCAGAGACGCAGCGCCACCCGCCGCGGCGGCCGCTGCCGACACCGCAGCCGGATATCCTGACCCAACTAGCACAGGCCCGGCCTGTGGCGGCGTCGCTTCCCGGACCTCAAGCAATCGATCCCGTGGAACGCAAGCGCAAGCTCGACCTGGCGCTCGCCCAGTTGCTGAGCGAACCGGACGCTGCGTTTCGCCCGGTGAGCGTGCTGTACCAGGATTTCCTGGTTCGATGTCGGATCCACGGGGCGTCGGGCGCCCCGCTCGACCTGCCGCAGTTCCGGCAATTGCTGGCGAACGCCCGCGCCGGGATCGACGCCGATACTGCCGGCGACACGCCGGAATGGCAAGCCGTCAGGGAGCGGGCCTTGACCTTGCCGGAAGACCTCCAGGGCGTGTATCTGCTGCTCGCGCGCGCGGCGCTCGACGGCATCCCCTGCCCCTCCGACGACACCATCGCCCAGGCATACGGCAGCAGATCCCTGGCGAGGGCGCGGCGACTCCTCAGTTACATGGAGGAACAAGGTACGATTGTCTGCCGTCAAGACATGGCCGGCCGCCGGATCGTCGCGCTCCCCATCCTCGGCTGCGAAACCGCTCCAGGCGATCCCAGCGCCGTGGGCGCCAGTCAAGCCTGACCAGCGCGGATCCCACGGCGCGGCGCCGGCAAGCCTTGCCTATCGACGGCGCACGGTTCGATACTACCCTGACGGACACTGATACTTGCCTTCCCCCGTAGTCTAGGCGCCCCATGTCACGACCCCCGCTCGAGCAGCCCACCGCGATCGCGCGCCCCACCAGCGGCGATCGCTATCGCCTCGGCAGCGCGTTGAC
>CAIUCF010000926.1 GCA_903897565.1 uncultured Rhodospirillales bacterium
GAACTCTCGGTCGGGGGCGGCACGGGCTCTGAGTTGTGCCGGAGACGGCGCCGCGGAGCAATCGCAGACTGACGTCCCTCCTTCGTCACGCCGGCGAAATCGGGAATTTGGGCGACGCTCCAACCTGCGAGAGCTCGGTGTCCGCTCCGACATTATGACTCCGGGGCGATCGCGTGGATTCCCGCTTTCGCGGGAATGACGAAACGGGGATCGTGACGAACTGGACCAGGAGCATCGGCAGGCTCCTCACTGCCGGATCGTCAGCGTGTCCCCACTGATCTCGATCCGGCTCAGCCGCTCCAGCGCGCCCATGCCGAGCAGGGATTGGTCGAGATCGCCCTCGTTGACGTAGGCGCGGAGATTGGTGAACCGGATGCCGTCGCCGATCCGGATCTCGCCGAGCCGCACCGGGGCGCCGCGGGTGGTGCCGTTGGCGGTCGCGAAGGTTTCGGAATAGTTGAGCTTCGCGGGATCGAAGCCGAGGCGGATGGCATCGGCGCGGGTGAGCACGACCGCGCTCGCCCCGGTATCGACGAGGAAACGCACCCGCTGGCCGTCGACCATCGCGTTGATCGAAAACTGGCGATCATCGCCGCGGCGGAAGCTGACGGCGTGATCGCCGACGACCAGCCCGTGCCCAGGCACGATTTCGGCCAGAGCGCGATCACCGAGCCCCTGCAGCTCGAAGCGATAGCTGTAACCGACGACGAGAACCAGCAGGATGGCGAACCAGATCGCGAGGTCGGTCGCCACGGCGGAGAGCCGCCGCCGCGAGGCCGCGATCCCGACCACGATCAGCGACAGCACCAGCCCGATCCGGATCAGGTCCGCGCCGCGCCAGGCGTCCAGCTCGACTGGTGGCAGATAGGTGAACAACCCGAACAGCAGCAGCAACGCGACCGCCAGCAGGATCAGCAGCCGGCGGACGAAGCGGCCCGGAGGCCCGGATTGCCCGCCCCAGGGCCCGGGTGGCGTCTGACGCCCGTGACGATCCATCACTCGATCTCCGCGCTATGTTCAGCTCAAGGTAGCAGGTCGGTGATGAGAACGCATCGTGAATATTCGCGCCCCGGCTTCGGAGGGCGATATCCTCTCCCCTCGTCATCCCGGCGAAAGCCGGGATCCAGAAGGCCCTTCCACCGGCCCGGCGTCGACGGGTGCGGCCTGGCGTCCTAGACCGCGACGGATGGCAACATGGATCCCTGCTTTCGCCGGGATGACGAGCGGGGGGTGGTCGTGCGCCGCACCTCCCGACAGTTTTCCCGTGCGGCAGCCCATGAACGAGTCCTATCATGCCGTCATCGTCTCGGAACCGGGGGGCCGACCATGAACAGAGTCTTGAAAGCCACGGCCCTGGCGCTGGCCGGCCTGCTCGTCGTCAGTGTCTCGACCCTGGCGTGGTACGGCTTTTCAGCGCCGCCGCTACAGCATCTGAGTCTGCCGCCCGGCCTCCTCGACGAGACCTCGCCCGCCGGGCAGCAGCGCCTCGCTCACGCCACCGACCGGGCCGATTACGCTGAACTGGCGCGCGATTTCGTCGCCCAGGCGCGGCGCGGCTTCTGTGGGGTCGCCACGGGGACGATCGTGACCAACGCCGCGCTCCACCCGCCGACCCCGGTGACCCAGACCAGCTTCTTCACGCCCGAAGCGGCAGCGGTGCGCAGTGAGCTCGCCGTCACCTTCGGCGGCATGAACCTGGCCCAATTCGGCGGCCTCGTCCGCGCCCACGGCCTGCATGTCGATGTCGTCCACGCCGCCGACAGCAATCTCACGGCGTTTCGCCGGGTCGCCGATGCCGTGCTGTCGGAGTCGGCGGTGTATCTGGTCGTCAATTACGACCGCAAGGCGCTGCATCAGGTCGGCGGCGGGCATATCTCGCCGGTCGCCGCCTACGACAGGGCCAGCGACAGCTTCCTGATTCTCGACGTCGCGGCGCAGAAATACCCGTTCACCTGGGTGCCGGCAGCGGCGCTGTGGCAGGCGATGAGCGGGATCGACAAGGGCTCCGGGCTGACACGCGGCTTCGCGCTGATCCGCGCCGCGGCCGCGCCCTGAGGCCTCAGACCAGCTTGCCGTAGAGCTCCGGCCGGCGATCGTTCAGGTAGGGGTCGAGCATCAACCCGGCGTAACGCGCCGGATCGATCGCCGCGAGCAGCAGGGTGTCGTCCATCCCGGCGCGCGCGATATCCTCGCCATCCGGGCCGACGATCACCGAATTGCCCTGGTACGGCGTGGCGTTCTCCTCGCCGCACAACCCCGCATAGACGATGAAGACGTTGTTCTCGAAGGCGCGGGTCGGCACCATCGACATCGCGACACGATGCGCAGGGGCGCCGCGTGGCAAGGCCGTCGGCACCAGCAGCAGCTGCGCCCCGGCCAGCACCGCCGCACGCACCATCTCCGGGAATTCGACGTCGTAGCAGATCAGCATCGCCGCCTTGATGCCGGCGATCTCGACGATCGCCGAGTGCTCGGCGGATTTGGAGAACGCGGCGTTCTCGAGCGGGCCGTAGACATGGCATTTGCGGTAGAAGGTCGCCGCGCCGTCTGCTTGCACCAGCACGGCGGTGTTGTAGACCGTGGCGCCGTCGCGCTCGGGAAATCCCGCGACTAGGGCGATGCCGTGCTCCCTGGCGGTGGCGACCAGCGCCTGCACGATCGCGCCGTCACGTGATTGAGCGAGGTCCGCGATCCGATCCCAGATCGCGTAGCCGGTCACACCCATTTCCGGCGTCACCAGCAGCTGCGCCCCCAGCGCAGCCGCGGATGCCGCGGCGGCGGAGATCCGGGCCAGATTGGCCCCGACTTCCGCCGCCGCCGGCTGCATTTGCAGGCAGCCGACCAGCATCGGCCTAGTACTCCTCGTCGGCGACGTAGGAGCCGATCATCTTGACGAGATTGGGCGAGCGACGCGCCAGGATCACGCCGTAGACGATCGCGATCACCAACAGGATCCCCGACAGGGTCGGGAACAGGTTGAACGGCGCCGGCTGGCCGGGCTGGATCAGGCCCCAGAGCGGGAACAGGGTCAGACCCATCGCGAACAGCGGGATGATGGCGTGGCGCAGCACGTTGAACTCGTCCTTATGGAACCGCAGGATATAGACCGGCAGCGCCAGGTTGGTGACGAGGTAGACGATGATGATCGGGATGGTGCCGAGCGTGCCGGTATCGCCGAACAGGGTCACCGCGTCGAGGTTCCAGGCGTAGGCACCGACCAAGGTGATCGCCAGCGCGGCGCCGGTATAGCACCAGATCGCGACATGCGGGGTGAGGTGCTGCGGATGGATCTTGCCGAAGAACATCGGCAGGGTCTCTTCCCGACCGGCGCTGAACAGGATGCGCGCCTGCGAATTGGTCAGGCCCAGCAGGCAGGAGAAGATGCTGGTCACGCCGGCGATATAGGCGATGAAGACCAGCCCGGCCGCCGCCGCCTTCAACGCGTCGATGAAGGGGATCGTCGAGTTGCTGATCGCCTTGGCGTCGTTGTGGAAGGCGATCTCGGTGGCATAGGCGAGGAAGACGTAGACCAGGCCGATCGCCAGGGTGCCGATCACCAGGGCGCGCGGGATGTTCTTGCGCGGGTCGGAGGTTTCCTCCGCCAGGGTCGCCGAATTCTCCCAGCCGACGAAGGAATAAACGGCGATCGGGAAGCCGAGGCCGACGCCGGCGAGACCGCCGGACAGGTTCGATGGCAGGAACGGTGCCCAGCTCAGCGAACCACGGTTGACCCAGAGCATCACGACAGCGCCGACCAGTAGCAAGGTGAGCTCGAAGTAGAAGAAGATCGCCGCCCAGGTGGTCGAGATTTTGATGCCGCGCACCGAGAGGAAGGCGCAGATCCCGGTGGCGATGACGCAGAGCAGCTGCCAGGGGATTTCGATGCCGAGGAACATCTTGATCGTGTCATGGGCCCAGCCGCCGGAGATGGCGACGATCGCCGCGGCGGCGATCGCATAGCCGACGACGGTGAAGAGCGAGGCGGCGGCGCCGGCGGTCGGCCCAAACGCCATGCCGATGAAGGTCACGAACGACCCCGTGCTCGGCCGATACTTGGAGAACTCCGCCAGCGTGTTGCTGAGGAACAGGATCGCGACCATGGCGACGATGATCGTCAGCGGCGCGGCGACGCCGGCGCCGGCGACGATGAAGGCGAAGCCGAAGAAGAAGCTTACCGCCGGTGCGATATTGGCGAGCGTCGAGGCGACGATCTGCGTCAGCCCCAGCGAATTACGGCTGAGCCGATCGGATGACGTCGCGCTGATCGTGTCGGAATTCGAGAGTGCTGACATGTAGAGATCCCCCCAAGAGTCGCAAGATCCCGTAAGAACGGGTGTGGTCTGGTCTTGCAGATTTATTCTGGTTTTTGTTTCTGCCGGGATATTACAAGCATATTTCGCCGCGATCGCAGCCAGCAAAATCCGAGCTGGTGATAATAATAGGCAAAAGCAGTCGCAATATCCTACGTCAGTAGGTGGGTGGAGTAATCGCGCTCAGAATTTCACTGGTTTCGTCGGAAATATTGCGGAAGCGGTGCGACTCTCGACTGTCGAAGTAGTAACCGTCGCCGGCATTGAGGACGCGGCGCTGGTCGCCGACGGTCAACTCGACGGCGCCGCGCAGCACCATTCCCGCCTCCTGCGCCGCGTGAACGAAGGCGTCGCCGGTGTCGGCGCCGGGGACGTAGGTTTCGTGCAGCATCAACAGCTGGCGATTGGGGTGATTTATGCCGATCATCCGGTAAGAGATTGAATTCACCTGACCAATCTCGACGAAATCCTCGGCCTTGTAGAACGGCGAGTGCGGCAGGGTCGACTGCAGATCGGCGAAGAACCCGCTCAAAGTCGTGCCCAGCGCATCGACAATGGCGCCGAGGGTCTCGACCGAGGGGCTCATCTTGTTGCGCTCGATCAGCGAGATGGTCGAATGCGACACGCCGGAACGGATCGCCAGTTCGCGGATGCCGAGGTGGCGGCGACCGCGGAGTTCCTTCAGCTTCGGCCCGATCTGCGGCATCCGCATCTCCCTGCGTTCTGGTGAGAATACTAGACTAGCCCCGTTCCGGCGGTTGCGCAGCCGCAGATTTGCGTCATCTTGCCAGGCATCGGATTTCGATGGAGGACCAGAGAGATGGCTTCAGCATCCTTGCCACCCGGCGTGCAGTACATCAAGGCCCCGGCTCGTGACAGCGTGACCGACACCGCGGCGATCGAGACCACCGTCAAGGACGTCATCGCCGCCGTTCGCGCCGAGGGCGACATCGCCGTGCGCCGCTACGCCCTGCAGTTCGACCGCTCCGACGCCGAGGCCTTCGAGGTCGGCCACGCGGAACGCGAGGCCGCCGTCGCCGGGCTCGACCCGCAGACCCGCGCCGATACCGAATTCGCCATCGCCAATGTTCGCGCCTTCGCCCAGGCCCAGCTCGCCACCATCCTGCCGCTCGAGATCGAGCTGCTACCCGGCGTCCATCTCGGCCATCGCGTCATCCCGATCCGCCGCATCGGCGCCTATGTCCCGGGCGGCCGCTATCCCCTGCTCTCCGCGCCCATCATGACCCTCGTGCCGGCCAAGGTCGCCGGCAGCGACGAGGTCATCGCCTGCCTGCCGCCCGGCGCCAATCCGGCGATCATCGCCGGCTGCCATCTCGCCGGCGCCGACCGCATCTTCCGCGTCGGCGGCGCCCAGGCGATCGCGGCGCTGGCCTACGGCACCGAGACGATTCCGGCCGTCGACAAGATCGTCGGGCCCGGCAACGCCTTCGTCAACGAGGCCAAGCACCAGGTGTTCGGCCCGGTCGGCATCGACCAGCTCGCCGGGCCCAGCGAGATCTTCGTGGTCGCCGATGCCACCGGCGATCCGGAGATGATCGCGACCGATTTGCTCGGTCAGGCCGAACACGACGTCCGCACCCGCGTCGGGCTGATCACCACCGATCGCGCGCTCGCCGTGGCGACGCTGGCGGCGGTCGAGGCGCAGCTGCCCGGCCTGCCGACCAATGCCGTCGCCGGCGCCGCCTGGCGCGACTATGGCGAGATCACCCTGTGCGAGAACGAGGCGGCGATGATCGCCTATTCCGACCGCATCGCCGCCGAGCATCTCCAGGTCCACACCGCCGATCCGCAGGCGATGGCGGCGAAACTGCGCGACTATGGCTCGCTGTTCATCGGCACCCAGGCCAGCGTCGTTTATTCCGACAAGTGCAGCGGCACCAACCACACCCTGCCGACCATGGGCGCGGGTCGCTACACCGGCGGGTTATGGGTCGGGTCTTACGTCAAGATCTGCACCCACCAGTGGCTGACACCCGAAGGCGTCGCCCAGGTCGCGCCGCCGGCCATGCGCCAGAGCATCGCCGAAGGCCTCGAAGGCCATCGTCGCGCCGCCGCCTATCGGGTCGGCAGGAACTAGCCGGAAACCAGTGCCGGCTCGCGGCTGATCCGCCAGACACAGAACACCGTCGCCGCGGCGCCCGCGAGCTGGGTCGGCGACAGCATCTCGTGGAGGACGAGAAAGGCACCGGTGAGGCCGAACACCGGCGTCAGGCTCAGGAAGGCGCCCGCAGTATTGGCCGGGATCGAGCGCAGCGCCTTCATGTAGAGGGTGAAGGCCAGCGCGTATTGCACGGCGCCGGATCCGGCGGCGATCAGCCAGGGCGTGATGCCCACTGGCAGGACCCGCGCCGCCGGATCGACGATCAGTGCGATCGCGAGAACGACGAGCGCGAAGCCCAGCGCCACGCTTTGCTGCCAGGCCACGATCACGATGGCGTCCGCCGTCCCGGCGACACGGCCGGACAGCACCACATAGACCGCCGCCACCAGGGTCGCCACGACAATCAACAGCTCCGCTGCGCCACCATGGCGGAAATTCGCCATCGTGACCGACAGGTTGAGTGCGACCACCAGCCCGGCCAGCGCCAACACTGACAGAACCAGGAAGCGACGGGTCGGCCGCTGCCCGAACAGGACGACCGACAGCAGCACGATCATCAGCGCTTCCGACGACTGGATCAGCGTCGCCTCGGCCGCACCGGCGCCGGCCAGCCCACAGAGCCCGAGCATATAGGCGAGCCCAGGCTCGAGCACACCCAGCCAGGCGACGCGCAGCACCGCCCCCGGCGCATTCGGCGCCGGTCGGCGCCGCCAAATCACCAACCAGAGACACGCCACGCTGACGGCGAGTTGCACAACCAGCAGCGGCACCGGCGCGAAATCGCCGAGCGCGACCTTCGACATCACCGTGGCCCCGCCCCAGCACAACGCAGCAAGCGTCGCGTTGAC
>CAIUCF010000927.1 GCA_903897565.1 uncultured Rhodospirillales bacterium
CTGATCCTGGCGGAGCGGACGCCGTTCTATGCCAAGGCCGATTTCAGCTTCGACACCAGTGGCCGCAGCGTCGAAACCTGCTTCCAGAGCCTGCGCAGCCTGATCCGGGACAACGCCACGCGTTGATCGCGTCGCAATCACGGGGAGCTGCACCGCGATGCATGTTTCGATGCATTATTTTGCTTATCCGTCGTTGACATGCATCATAGTTCATTATAGCAATCGACTCGCAACCGCAAATCAGGCTGGGAAGACCCATGAACGAAACCGCACCCTCTGCGAGCCAAGTCGATTATCGGACCGATCCGAGCCGTTATCAGCATTGGACGCTCACGGTCGACGGTGCGGTCGCCACGTTGAAGATGAACGTCGCCGAGGATGGCGGCATCCGCCCGGGCTACAAGCTCAAGCTCAATTCCTACGATCTCGGCGTCGATATTGAACTGCACGACGCCCTGCAGCGCATCCGTTTCGAGCACCCGACCGTGCGCAGCGTCATCGTCACCAGCGCCCGGGATCGAATCTTCTGTTCCGGCGCCAATATCTTCATGCTCGGCCTGTCCTCGCATGCCTGGAAGGTGAATTTCTGCAAATTCACCAACGAGACCCGCAACGGGATCGAGGATTCGAGCCGGCATTCCGGCCTCAAGTTCATTGCGGCGGTCAACGGCGCCTGTGCCGGCGGCGGCTATGAGCTGGCGCTGGCCTGCGACGAAATCCTCCTGGTCGATGACCGTTCCTCCTCGGTTTCACTGCCGGAGGTCCCCCTGCTCGGCGTGCTCCCGGGTACCGGCGGCCTCACCCGCGTCACCGACAAGCGCAAGGTCCGCCGCGACCTCGCGGACATCTTCTGCACCTCGAGCGAAGGCGTCCGCGGTCAGCGCGCCAAGGATTGGAAGCTGGTCGACGACATCTTCAAGACCAGTGAATTCGCGGCCAAGGTGCAGGCGCGCGCGCTGGAACTCGCGGCGCAAAGCGACCGGCCGATCGACGCCAAGGGCGTGGCGCTCACGCCGCTGGAGCGCGACGAGACCGCCAATTCGCTCGACTATCGCTATGTGAGCGTCAAGATCGATCGCAACCGCCGCGTCGCTGAGCTGACAGTGCGTGGCCCCGATACGGCGCAGCCGTTGGAGATCGACGGCATCCTCGCCGCCGGCGCGCGCTGGTGGCCGCTGCAGATGGCGCGCGAGCTCGACGACGCCATCCTCGCCCTGCGGGCCAATGAGCTCGATATCGGCGTCTGGCTGTTGCGTACCGAGGGCGACAGCGCCCGCGTGCTCGAGGTCGACGCCACGCTCGCGCGCCACGCCTCGCACTGGTTCGTGCGCGAGAGCATCGGCATGCTGCGGCGGACGCTCGCCCGCCTCGATGTTTCATCGCGCAGCCTGTTCGCCTTGATCGAACAGGGCTCGTGCTTCGCCGGCACCTTGCTCGAGATCGCGCTGGCCGCCGATCGCAGCTATATGTTCAGCAATCCCGACGTCCCCGAGGAACAGCCCTCGATCACGCTGACCGAGGCCAATTTCGGCGCCTATCCCGCCGTATCCGGCAAGTCGCGGCTGGCGCAGCGCTTCTACGAGGCTGCCGACGAGATCGCCGCGGTCCGCGGTGCACTCGGCATCGCCCTCGATCCCAAGCAGGCATCCGCGCTCGGCCTCGTCACCGCGACCCCCGACGATATCGACTGGGCCGACGAAATCCGCCTCGCCGTCGAGGAACGCGTCAGCCAGTCTCCGGATGCGTTGACCGGACTCGAGGCCAATCTCCGCTTCGGAATCTACGAGACGATGGAGACCCGCATCTTCGGCCGCCTGACCGCGTGGCAGAACTGGATCTTCATCCGCCCGAACGCCGTCGGCGAAAAAGGTGCACTCAAGGTCTACGGCAAGGGCGAGAAGCCTGCCTTCGACTTCGGCCGCGTCTAGCAACACAGGCGCCGCCGCGCCGCCAACGATAACAGGAAAGGGCAAGCCCATGGCCGCTATCGACTACAACGAACTGATCCCGAACAACGTCAACCTGTCGAGCGACCGCACCCTGCAGCGCGCGCTGGAACAATGGCAGCCGAATTTCCTGAGCTGGTGGAAGGACATGGGTCCGGACGGCTCGAATAATTTCGACGTCTATCTGCGCACCGCGATCAGCGCCGAGCCCAATGGCTGGGCGCATTTCGACCACGTCAAGATGCCAGACTATCGCTGGGGCATCTTCCTGGCGCCGGCAGAGGAAGATCGCCGGATCGGCTTCGGCGAGCACAAGGGCGAGCCAGTGTGGCAGGAAGTCCCGGGCGAACATCGCGCCAATCTGCGCCGCATCATCGTGACGCAAGGCGATACCGAGCCGGCCTCGGTAGAACAGCAGCGCCATCTCGGCCTGACCGCGCCGTCGCTCTATGATTTACGCAACCTGTTCCAGGTCAATGTCGAGGAAGGCCGTCACCTCTGGGCGATGGTCTATCTGCTGCACCGCTATTTCGGCCGTGACGGCCGCGAGGAGGGCGAGGCCCTGCTGCAGCGCCGCTCCGGCGATCAGGACAACCCGCGTATCCTCAACGCCTTCAACGAGAAGACGCCCGACTGGCTGTCCTTCTTCATGTTCACTTATTTCACCGATCGCGACGGCAAGTACCAGCTTTGCGCGCTCGCCGAATCCGCCTTCGATCCGCTGTCGCGCACCACGCGCTTCATGCTGACCGAGGAAGCGCATCACATGTTCGTGGGTGAGTCCGGCATCTCCCGCGTCGTCCAGCGAACCTGCGAGATCATGAAGCAGCACGGTGTCGACGACCCGGCCGAGGTCCGCAAGTTCGGCGTGATCGACCTGCCGACGATCCAGCGCTATCTCAACTTCCATTTCAGCGTCACCATCGACCTGTTCGGGGCTGACCAGTCCTCCAATGCCGCGCTGTTCTACAGCGCCGGTCTCAAGGGGCGGTTCGAGGAGAGCAAGCGCCAGGACGACCACAAGCTCAACGACCTCGTCTATCCCGTGCTCGACTATGCCGACGGCGCCCTGACGACCCATGACACGGCGATGCTGAACGCCCTCAACGAGGTGCTGCGCGACGACTACATCAAGGACTCGGTCGGCGGAGTCGAACGCTGGAACCGCGTCATCGCCAAGCTCGGCGTCGATTTCAAGCTGACAGTGCCGCACAAGGCGTTCCATCGCAGCATCGGCAAGCTCGCCGGCCATCACTTCGACCCGCAGGGCCGGCCGATCTCGGCCGCCGAGTGGCAGAAGAATGTCGATAGCTGGCTGCCGTCGACCGAGGACCGCGCCTATGTCGCCTCGCTGATGGGCCGGGTGATCGAGGTGGGTAAATACGCCAACTGGATTGCCGCGCCGACGGTCGGCCTCAACCGCCAGCCGATCGACATGGAATACGTCCGCTTCAATTGAGGTGGGACGACGACGCTCCCAAACCGATCGTCATTGCGAGCGCCGCGAAGCAATCCAGGGCCGTCACACGCTCTGGATTGCTTCGTCACTTCGTTCCTCGCGATCACAGGTTTTTTGCTTGAACCCACCTATACTAAATCTGAATAGCAGCGCGGTATCGAGGACAGGACGACGATGGACACGTTTCAGCAGCATGTGATCGACCCCGCGATCTGCATTCGCTGCAATACCTGCGAAGACACCTGCCCGCTCGACGCCGTCAGCCATGATTCGCGCAACTACGTCGTCGATCCGGAAATCTGCAACGCCTGCGGCGCCTGCATCTCGCCCTGCCCGACCGGCGCGATCGACAATTGGCGTGCCGTCGTCAAGGGCGCCGCCTATTCGCTCGAGGAGCAATTCTCCTGGGACGACCTCCCAGAGGAAAACGCCGCGCTCGCGGGGATCACGCCCGAGCACGATGCCATCGGCGGCGAGGATGCCGTCGCGATCCAGGCGGTCGATACAGCTCGCGGATCGGCCACTGCCCCGCGGAGCGCAGCCTCCCCGACCACCAATCTCTACGGCATCAAGCGACCGGCCGAAGCGACGATCGCCGGCAATTTCCGCCTGACCGGAGCGGAGACCGCGAGCGACGTCCGCCATATCGTGCTCGATTTCGGCAGCCTGCCCTTCCCCGTGCTCGAGGGCCAGTCGATCGGCGTTATTCCGCCCGGGACCGACGCTGCCGGCCGGCCGCATCACGCCAGACAATATTCGATTGCCAGCCCGCGCAACGGCGAACGTCCCGGGTACAACAATCTTTCCCTGACCGTGAAGCGGGTCGCCGCCGGCCAGGACGGCAACGCCGTCGACGGCGTCTGCTCGAACTATCTCTGCGATCTCGAGAAGGGCGCGACCGTCAAGGTCATCGGTCCGTTCGGCGCCAGCTTCCTGATGCCGGACACGCCGCTGAGCCCGCTCTTGATGATTTGTACCGGCACCGGCTCGGCGCCGATGCGGGCGATGACCGAACGCCGTCGCCGCCTGAATCATCCAGGCGACGAGAACCGGCTGATGCTGTTCTTCGGCGCGCGCACACCCGAGGAATTGCCCTATTTCGGTCCGCTCAAGAAGCTCCCGAACCGCTTCATCGACGTCAACCTCGCGTTCTCGCGGGTGCCCGGCAGTCCCAAGCGCTACGTCCAGGACGCGCTGATGGAGCGGATTTCCGACGTCGCGCAGCTGCTTGCCGATCCCGGCACTCATATTTATGTCTGCGGTCTCCGCGGCATGGAGGACGGCGTGATCGCCGCGCTCAGCGCGGCGGCCGATGCCGGCGCCCTCGACTGGCCCAACCTCCATGCCGAGATGAAGCGCGAAGGTCGAATTCACTTCGAGACCTATTAGCAGCGACGATCGCGCGATCTCTCTTGCGAAGCCGATAGCCCGGCGTGCTATCACCGGCACGCCACCGCATGTCATCGCACCGGATCCCGACCCATGAAATTCTCTGACCTTTCCGCCGGCATGGTCATCACGACGAAGTCGCGCACCATCGACGAAGCCGAGATGCTGCGCTTTGCCGCCGATTACGACCCGCAATGGTTCCATACCGATCCGGCCCGCGCCGCCGAGTCGCGCTGGGAAGGCCTGATCGGCAGCGGCTGGCTCACCTGCAGCGTCGCCATGCGGCTGGTCTGCGACGACATCCTCGCCGGCTCCGAGAGCTTCGGTTCCCCCGGCATGTCCTACGTCAAATGGCCGAACCCGATGCGGCCGGGCGACACCATGCGGGTCGAATGCCATGTCGCCGAGGTCCGGCGCTCGGCGAGCAAGCCGGAACTCGGGGTCGTGCGCTGGCGCTGGCTCGCCAAGAACCAGCGCGACGAGATCGTCCTCGACCTCGAGGCCACCGGCTTCTTCCAGCCGATCGCGCCGGATGCGTGATCGCGGGGCTCAGATGACATCCCGACGCGGCAGCCGACGGACTCGGAAACCGAGCCGGGCCATCCTCGTCTTCCTGTTGATCGCCGGCCTGATTGGCGGCGGCATCTGGGCCTATACCCCCGACGAGAGTCGGGCGGTGCTGGAGGCCCGATATCACGTTGCGCCGACCGATTATGTCGACATCGATGGTGTGCATCTGCATGTCAAAGATAGTGGACCCAAAGGCGCTCCCGTGCTCGTGCTGCTGCATGGCTTCGGCGCGAGCCTGCAGACCTGGGATATCTGGTCGGAGCGCCTTTCTACGAACTATCGCGTCATCCGTTTTGATTTGCCGGGCTTCGGCCTGACCGGTGCCGACCCGACCGGAGATTACGCCGACGACCGCGCGGTCCGCATCCTATCCGATCTCCTCGATCGCCTCGGCATCGCCAAGGCGACCCTGATCGGCAATTCGATGGGTGGCAAGATCGCCTGGAAATGCGCGGCATCGCATCCCACCCGGGTCGAGGGACTGGTCCTGATCTCGCCCGACGGCTACGCCAGCCCCGGCTTCGCGTACGGTGAGCACCCCACGGTCCCGGTATTGATGCATGCCCTGCCCTATGTCATGCCGAAGTCGCTGCTGCGCGCCAGCATCCTCCCGGCCTATGGCGATACCGCCCATCTGTCGGATCTGACCGTGACGCGCTATTGGGACATGTTGCGCGCGCCCAAGGTGCGCGAGGCGATCATCGCGAGACTCGGCCAGACCGTCCTGGAAGATCCGCGACCGACATTGCAGGAGATCGCCGTGCCGGTCCTGCTGATCTGGGGCGAAAAGGACGGCATGATCCCGTTCCGCAACGCTCAGGATTATCTCGGCGTCCTGAAATCCGCGCAGCTGGTCAGCTTCCCCGATCTCGGCCATGTCCCGCAGGAAGAGGATCCCGACCGTTCGCTGAAGCCGGTTCTGGCCTATCTGGCCGCGCGCAGGGTCGCGGCGCCTTAATCCGGTGTTCTCTGCTCGTCTGGCCGCGGCGTGAGCCCGTAGCCAGAGACCAGCGACCAGACATGGCCCGGCACCATGTTGCGCAGTCGGCGCGGATGCTCGCGGCGAAGATGCACGATCGTCTCGACGGCTTTCATCTCGACCCGGGCACGGGCGAATTCGAGACCGCGCGGGCCCACCCGCGGCATGAGCCAGCCGACGATGCCACGTAGCCAGTCCGGCATCCGCCGCAGCGGTAGCCCCCCGGCCGCGCGCTCGACATTGGCAAGGAACCCCTTTACGGCCGAATACCGCTTGCCGGCGCTGCCGGGCTCGGTGCTCCGGACCTCGTCGCCCAGCAATGCCAGCAGTTCGGCGCCGCGCGCGTTGCGCACCAGCAGCCATTGTTCGCCCTGCCCGCCCATATAACCTACCGTGATGTCCGACAGCACATTGGTGTAGTCGACGCAGGTCCGACAGGTCAGGGGGAAGAAGTCCGGCGGCAGCAGCGAAATCGGCAGCTTGAGGAACGGGATCTCCTTGACCTGGCCATCGCGGAAGCGCAGCTCGACGTGATAATCGGCGCGGAATTCCAGGTAGGTGATGCTATCGGGATCGTCGGCCAGCAGCGCCAGGAAGTCATGGAAGCGCTCGGTCGTCGTATTGTCCGAGCAGGGCGTGCCGATGACGTAAAGCTTATCGAGACCCAGCTCCTGTTCGATCGCCCGCAGCGCATAGACCTGGCACGGAATCCCGATCACGGCGAGCCGCGTGAAGCCCATCGCC
>CAIUCF010000928.1 GCA_903897565.1 uncultured Rhodospirillales bacterium
CGGGAATCTTCTACACCGGCGGCACCACGGGGCGATCGAAGGGCGTGATGCTCAGCCACCGCAACCTGATGAGCAACGCCCGCAACGCCGCCGGCGAATGGGGCCGGATGGACGATCCGGTCTATCTCCATGCCGCGCCGATGTTCCATCTCGCCGATGCCGGCGCCATGTATGGCCATCTGATCACCGGCGCCGCCCACGCCGTCATCCGCAGCTTCTCCGCCGATGCCGTCGCCGAGGCGATCGACCGCTTCAAGGTCACCGACACGCTGCTGGTGCCGACGATGATCCAGATGGTCGCCGACAACCCCGGCCTGGAGCGTTACGACGTCTCATCGCTGCGCCGGATCAATTACGGCGCCTCGCCGATGAGCGAGGCCGTGCTCGACCGCGCGATGGCGCGGCTGCCGCAGGTCGAGTTCCTGCAGTCCTACGGCATGACCGAGCTGTCGCCGATCGCCTGCTTCCTGCCATGGAAGGACCATATCGGCGAGTCTCGGGCCAAGGGCCGCCATCGCTCCGGCGGACGCCCGACCACGGCGGTCGAGGTCCGCATTGTCGACCCCGACGACAAGCCGCTGCCCGTCGGCGAGATCGGCGAGATCGTCGCCCGCGGCGACACCGTGATGATGGGCTATTGGGAGCGACCGGAGGAAACCGCCAAGGCGGTGATCGACGGCTGGATGCATACCGGCGACGCCGGCTATCGCGACGCCGACGGCTATTTTTATGTCGTCGACCGCCTCAAGGACATGATCATCTCGGGCGGCGAGAACGTCTATTCGGTCGAGGTCGAACGCTGCCTCGCCCAGCACCCGGCCGTCGCGCAATGCGCGGTCTTCGGCATCCCCGACCCGCGCTGGGGCGAGGCCGTCCACGCCACGGTGATGAAAAAGTCCGGGACCGAAGTAACGTCGGATGAGCTCATCGCCTTCTGCAAGGAACGGATCGCCGGCTATAAATGCCCGCGCAGCGTCACCATCCAGGCCGACCTCCTGCCGATGTCCGGCGCCGGAAAAATCCTGAAACGCGACATGCGCAAGCCATACTGGGACAAAGCGAGCCGCGGGGTGAATTGATCAGCGCCGGTGCACCGGCCCTGGATTGCTTCGCCTTCGGCTCGCAATGAAGATATATGATTGATATTGTTCGTCATTGCGAGCGCAGCGAAGCAATCCAGGGCATCCACGAGAGCGCGGATGCTCAGCGATATCGGCCCTATCCGGACTTGCCCCGCAACCCGTCCAGGACGATGCGGATGAAGATCGTCGCCAACTCGTCACTGCTGATGCGGCCGTCGGGCGAGTACCAGCGCGGCAGCCAGTTGAGGGCGCCGATCAGGAAGAACTCGGCGATCTTCGGCTCGGTCGTATCGATGCTGCCGTCGGTCACGCCGTCGGCGATAAATTTCTGCACCTTGGTATCGACGATGCGGGACAGGCGCCGCACCTCGTTGCGCCGCGCCTCGGGGAGTGCCGAGATGTCGGCGATCAGCCAGGACGAGCCGTTGCGCCCGGCCAAGGTCTGGAACTGCAGCCGCAGGAAGCGTTCGAGCTTTTCCGCCCCCGTGCCGCCGCCGGCCTCGGCCTGCTCGGCGATCAAGCGGCCGTCATTGACGGCGTGGAGCATGCACTCGTAGAGCAGATCCGCCTTGTTCTTGAAGTAGTGGTAAAGCGTCGCCTTGTTGAGCCCGAGCTCGGCGGCAATCTCGTCGAGCGAGGTGGCGTGGAAGCCGCGGCGGTTGAAGGCGCTGATCGCGGTCAGCACCATCGCCAGCTTGCGCTTCTCGAACTGCTCGCCGCGGTCGAAGGCGGGATGCAGCGGGGCGCGCGCGAGTTTACCGCTCTCGGGATCCATCGCCGTCATCTCAGTGGATCGCCGCGAACATGATGCCGGCCTCGGTGGCATCGGCGGCATCGAATTCCTCGACGATGCGGCCCTGCCGAGCAACCAGGATACGGTCGGCCACCGCCAGCACCTCGGGGAGATAGGACGAGATCACGACCACCGCTTTGCCTTCGTCTGCGAGTTGGCGGATGACCTGGTGGATCTCCGGGATGGCGCCGACATCGACCCCGCGGGTCGGCTCGTCGAAGAAGATCACCGAGGGCTCCTGGACCAGGGATTTCGCCACGACCACTTTCTGCTGGTTGCCGCCCGACAACTCGATGACCTTGGCGCTTCGGCTCAGGGTCTTGACCTTGAGCCGATCCATCAGGGCGCCGGCGATGCGGCGGCGCTCGCTCGCCCTGACCAGCCAGCGATAGCCCAACCGCGTCGCCAGCCGGCCGAGGTAGATATTCTCCTCGATCGTCATGGTCTCGAAGAAGCCGTTTATCTTGCGATCCTCGGTGATGTAGACGATGCCGTCATCGATCGCCTGGGTCGGGGTACGGTAACGCACCGGGCGGCCGCGCAGGTAGACATGGCCACCATTGATCAGGTTGCGCTTGAACGCGCCGCAGATGACCTTCGCGGTTTCGGTTCTCCCCGAACCGATCAGTCCGGCGATGCCGACGACTTCGCCGGCATAAAGGGTGAAAGACATGTTCTTGACGATGTTGCCCATCGTCAGGTTCTCGACGCTCAGGACCTTCTCGCGCGGACGCCCTTCAACGGTGGCGGCTCGGGCCGTGGCCAGCGGTTTGACCACGTCACGCCCGACCATGTGATGGACAAGCTGCTCGCGAGACAGCGACGCCGCGGGCGCCGTGACGACCTTCTTGCCGTCGCGCAGTACTGTGATGCGGTCGGAGATCTGCAATGCCTCTTCGAGCGCGTGACTGATGAAGACGATGGCGATGCCCTGCTCGCGCAGGTCGCGGATCAGCTGGAAGAAATGCAGGATCTCCTCCGGCGTCAGGCTCGCCGTCGGCTCGTCGAAAATGATCGCCCGCGCCTTCTGGTTCGCCGCCCGCGCGATCTCGACCATCTGCCGCTGCGCCGTGCCCAGGGTTGAGACCAGCGCCGAAGGCTCGACGTGGAAGCTCAACGACTGCAGTTGCTGCTGCGCTTTGATGTTGAGCTGACGGAAGCTGTTGATGAGCTTCTCCGCGCCGAGCTCGATGTTCTGGCCGACCGTCATCGTCGGCACCAGGCTGGATTCCTGGTAGACCATCGAGATCCCGGCCTTCAGCGCGTCGCCCGGCCGGGCAAAGCGGACCTGGCGGCCCTCCACGTAATAATTGCCCGAGGTCAGCGGAATCGCCCCGGCGATGGCCTTGCACAAGGTCGACTTGCCGGCGCCGTTTTCACCGACCAGGGCATGAACCTCGCCGGGGTAGAGATCGAAATCGACCCCCTCGATGGCGTGGACGCCGCCATAGACCTTGCTGCCGGCCTCGATCCGGATGAAGGGTATCCGCTCGCTCATGACCGGTCTCCGAGAGGGTGCTGAAGCAGGCATTCGCCGCCCTTGGACGCGATCAGCAGACGATCATCGACCATTCGGACCGCGGTGATACCATGATGGCGGCCGCCGACGCGGCTATGCAGGCTTTCCAGCGCCTCGCCTTCCGCAGAGAGGCGGACGACGAGGCCATAGGAGCGGGCCGGCGCCCAGGGCTTGATGATGCCGAGCTTGCGGATGGCGCCGCCCTGCAACGGCTCGAGATAGCCGCCGGTCGCGCGCAGGCTCGGCGCGATCCACAGGCTCGGGTCGATCGTTGCCATCATCTCGCGACGATACTTGTCCTCCTCCAGCACCAGCTCGACCAGCTGCGTGCGCAACGCGAACAGGGCGAGCCAGAGTTCGCCGCCCGGCGCCGCGGTCAGGCGGGCCGGATAGCCGGGCAGGTTCGGCATCACGATGCGCGGCCCCCGGCCACCCTGCAGCGGATAGGCGACGACACGGTGCTTCCAGGCCTCGCAGACCCAAAGTTCCTTGCCGTCAGGCGCGGCGATCGCGCCGCTGGGCCAGGCCAGACCTCCGGCAAGCACACGGGCGGTCGAAAGATCGCCCGCGGCAAGGATGACCCGGCCATGGCTATTCCGCTCCATAAGGTCGCGGCACCAATCGCCGGGGAGGTGCAGCGATGAACCCTCGGTGATTGCGATCTCGCCATTCGCCAGCACCGCGATCGCCGTCGGGCACCGCAACGGCACGCCGGCACAGATATCGAGTCGGGCGGCCTCCATTCCGCTCCGCAGGAGTAGGACGCCCCGCCCGAAGATCCCGGCATAGAGGCTGCCCCCGGTATAGGCGAGCGCGCCGACCTCGGCGTCGAAGCGGGCGTATACCTCGCGGGTCTCCCAGCCCGGGCCGGAAAGCCGCAGGATCTCATGACCGCTGGAGACGAAGATCTCTCCGGCCTCGCCCGCCGCGATGTCGTCGCAGGCCGGGATGGTGTCGCCGACCTCCTCCAGCGCCTCCAGCCGGTTGTCCGGCCGGAACGGGCCGTCCAGCATCGGGATGGCATGGCGGTCGCTGTCCGGGAACAGCAGCGATTTCAGATTGGCGTAGAGCTGATCGAACATGATGATCAGGCCCCCTGCCCGGTCTTCGTGGCCGCCTTGGCCGGGCCCCAATAGGAATTGTTGCCGGTCCAGTTGGGATCGGCGCCGGGCAGCTTGACCCGACCGATCCGGTTGTTCTCGAGCCCGCCGATGTAGAGATAGCCCTTGTGCTCGCGCATCGAGGTCACGGTCGAATGCTTGAGTCCGCCGGGATCCCACATCGATTCCAGGGCATTGCCGGCCTCGTCGAACTTGATGATGCAGCCATTGTTGATGCCGGGATAGATCCACTCGTCCGGCGGCGTTTTCTTGATCATGCGCAGGCGGAAATCGGGGTGGCGCATGGCGAGATCGAAGGTCGGCGAACGAATGCCGACCAGCGCCAGCCAATAGCCGTCATCGGAAGAGCGGTTGATGTTGTCGGGATAGCCAGGAAGATTGTCGATGAAGACTTCGACCTTGCCCTCTTTGGGCCCGTCGATCCAAAGGCGGTATATCGCGCACAGCCAAGACGAGGCGAACAGCACCGATTTGCCGTCATGGGCGGTGCAGACGCCGTTCGGGAACACGACATCCTTGAGCACGGTATAGGTCTCGTCCTCCTCGGGGTCGTAGCAGATCATGCGGCCATTGCCGCGGCCTTCGAGCCCGTCCATGTTCCAGGAGTGCATCTCGTAGCGGATCGTCGCCTCGCTGAAGAAGATGCGGCCGTCCGGCGCGATGTCGAGATCGTCGGCCA
>CAIUCF010000929.1 GCA_903897565.1 uncultured Rhodospirillales bacterium
CGGGCCCTTCTGTTCCAGGGTCAGCGAGGTCTCGTAGATACCGAACAATCCACCGATCCCGGAGCCGATCATGACACCGGTGCGGTTCTGTTCTTCCTCGTCGGTCGGCGTCCAGCCGGCGTCCGCGACAGCCTGTGCGGCTGCGCCCAGCCCATAGAGGATGAAATCATCCATCTTGCGCTGGTCTTTCGGGGACACCCAGTCATCGGGCTGGAACAGATTGTCGGCCGTGGGGCCGCGCGGCACCTGTCCCGCGATTCGCGCCGGCAGATCGGAAACGTCGAAGGACTGGATTGCGCCAATCCCCGACTTGCCTTCGATCAATTGAGTCCAATTGTTCTGGATGCCAATACCGAATGGCGTAACCAGGCCGATACCTGTGACGACTACTCGTCTCATGCCGCGCGTATCCCTCGTCGCCGAACCTGGTCGTGCTTAGGCGTGCGCTTCGATGAAGGAGACAGCGTCCTTCACGGTGATGATCTTCTCGGCCGAATCGTCCGGGATCTCGACGCTGAACTCTTCTTCGAACGCCATCACCAACTCGACGGTGTCGAGGCTGTCCGCGCCCAGATCGTCAATGAAGCTGGCATTCTCGGTGACCTTGGCTTCGTCCACACCCAGATGATCGACAACGATCTTCTTAACGCGCTCAGCGATATCGCTCATATTTCCTGATCCTCGATAGATGACAATGACTGGCAACTGGGTTGCAGATCGCTTCCCGTCGCCCGTTGCGCGGCCGGCTCCTCGGAGCCTAGTGAACCGCTTTTTCGAAAACGCTCAACCGAACTTTACGCCAGGCTCCCCAGCCTGTCTCCGGTTTCATCCCCTTCACCCTCCCCTTCGAGACCACCGCTCGAAAAGGGTGGGGAGGCTTATCATAGTTCATACCGCGATGCCAGTAGCCCCGAACTCGACAAACAGCAAGCGGGAACATACGCGATCACGCCATCAGCATGCCTCCATTGACGTGAATTGTCTGCCCCGTAACGTAACCGGCACCCGGACTCGCCAAATACAGCACCGCGGCAGCGACATCCTCAGGCACCCCAACCCGTCCGGCGGGCACGGAGGATACCATCCGCTCCTTCTGCTGGTCGTTCAGGACCTCCGTCATGGCGGTCGCGATAAAGCCCGGCGCGACGCAATTCACGGTGATACCGCGACTCGCAACTTCCTGGGCCAGCGATTTGCTCATGCCGATCAATCCCGCCTTGGAGGCGCAATAATTGACCTGGCCCGGGTTGCCGGCGACGCCGACCACGGAGGAAATCGAGATGATGCGGCCATCGCGTCGTTTCATCATGCCGCGCAGCGCCGAGCGACACAGGCGGAACGCCGCGGTGAGGTTGACCTCGATCACCGCGCTCCAATCCTCGTCCTTCATGCGCATGGCCAAGCCGTCACGGGTGAAAGCGGCATTGTTGACCAGGATATCCAGCGCGCCGAAGCGCTCCTCGGCGGCCTTGACCAGCATCTCCGGAACCTTGGGATCTGCGAGATCGCCGGTAATGGCAATCGCGCGGTCGCCGAGCGATGCCACCAACTCGTCCAGAACCGCCTGCCGCGTTCCGGCACAGACGACCGAAGCACCGGCGGCGTATAGCTGGCGGGCGATCGCGCCCCCGATCCCACCGGTCGCTCCGGTGACTAGGGCGGTCTTGCCCTGCAAATCGAACATCAACTCTCCCATCGCA
>CAIUCF010000930.1 GCA_903897565.1 uncultured Rhodospirillales bacterium
AGGTCGTCGAAGGCGATCGTGAGCGTATCCAGGCGTTCGAAGGCCTGTGCATCGGCCGCAAGAACTCGGGTATCAACTCGAGCTTCACGCTCCGCAAGATCTCCTATGGCGAAGGCGTCGAGCGCGTGTTCCCGCTCTACTCGCCGCGCCTGACGGCGATCGAAGTGGTGCGCCAGGGCGTCGTCCGTCGCGCCAAGCTCTATTACCTGCGCGCGCTGCGCGGCAAGGCCGCTCGTATCGTCGAGAAGGGCCGTTCGACCAAGCCGGTCGCCGCCGCTTAGAGCAAGATGATTTCGGGTCGATTCGACCCGAAATTTGAATCTTGCTCTAAATTATAGTTAGAGACCGATTCACCGATCAGGTTGAAGAAACCTGATCGGATCGGGCTCTGGTAAACGAAACCTGCCGGGGCGGGGAGGGCTCTCCTCCTTGCCCCGGTGGTTCCGCCCGTGCCTCCTGTGTCAGAGACGATCCGCCGATGAAGCTCTACGGCTATTTCCGCTCGTCCGCGACCTATCGCGTCCGCATCGCCCTCAATCTCAAGGGCGTGGCATACGTGAATGAGTTCGTGCATCTGCGGCGCGACGAGCATCAGACCGCCACATACCGCGAGGTCAATCCGCAGGGGTTCATCCCGGCGCTCGAGGACGACGACGGCGAGGTGATGAACCAGTCGCTCGCGATCATCGAGTATATCGACGAGACCTGCCCGTTCCCGCCGTTGCTGCCGAATCACCCGGCGGACCGCGCGCGCGTCCGTGCCCTGGCGCAGATCGTCGCTTCCGATATCCACCCGCTCGACAATTTGCGCGTGCTGCGCTTCCTGCGCAACGAACTCGCCCGCGACGAGGTCACCGTCGCGCGCTGGTACAATCATTGGATGGCCGAGGGCTTCAAGACGATCGAGGCGATGCTGGCCAATGATGATCGCACCGGCCGCTTCTGCCATGGCGACCAGCCGGGGCTGGCCGACATCTGCCTGATCCCTCAGGTCGTGAATGCCGCGACTTACGAGCTCGATCTTAGCCCCTATCCGACCATCCAGCGCATCTTCGGGACCTGCATGGGTCTCGACGCCTTTTACAAGGCGCATCCGCAGCGCCAGCCCGACTCGGAGTAGGGTTCCCTTTACGTCAGTTCCCCCCTTGCAAAGCGATCGGGCTCGTGTAGCATTGTTATAACAAATCGCCGATAAGGGGCCTTTGCGGCTCCGTTGTTCCGCCCGGAGAATAAAGAATTATCCCCGCTTCTACCGAAGGCCACGGTGCGCCGATCGTCCGGCTGTCGTCCGTCCGCAAGACCTACGGCGGCTTCGTCGCGGTCGATCGTCTCGACCTCACCATCGCCCGTGGCGAGTTCTTCACCTTCCTGGGGCCGTCCGGTTCCGGCAAGACCACGACCTTGCGGCTGATCGCCGGATTCGAATATCCCGATAGCGGTGTCATCGAACTCGACGGCGAGGACGTGGCCGGATTGCCGCCCAACGCCCGTGACGTCAACACCGTGTTCCAGGATTACGCGCTGTTCCCGCACATGACCGTCCGGCAGAACATCGCCTATGGTCTGGAAGTCCGGAAAACGCCGAAATCCGAGATCGGCGGCCGCGTCGAGGATGCGCTGGCGATGGTCCGGCTTCAGGATTTCGGCGACCGCCGGCCGGGCCAGCTCTCCGGCGGCCAGCGCCAGCGCGTCGCGCTCGCCCGCGCGATCGTCAACCGGCCGCGCGTCCTCCTGCTCGACGAACCGCTCGGCGCTCTCGACCTCAAGCTGCGTCAGGAGATGCAGGTCGAACTCAAGAGCATCCAGCAGAGCGTCGGCATCACCTTCCTCTACGTCACCCATGATCAGGAAGAAGCCTTGTCGATGAGCGATCGCATCGCCGTCTTCAATCAGGGCGGGATCGAGCAGATCGGCACGCCGACCGAGGTCTATGAGCGCCCGGCCACGGCGTTCGTCGCCGGCTTCGTCGGAACGTCGAATATGCTCGAGCGCCAGGGGCGCCGGATCGCATTGCGGCCGGAGAAGATTCGGCTCTACGATCTCAACGGGATACCGCCTGAAGATTGCCAGCATCGCGAGCCGGGAACGGTCGTGGAGACGATCTATGGCGGGATGTTCACCCGGTTCCTGGTGGAGCTGGCCGATAGCACGATCGTCCAGGTCGTGCAGCAGAATGCCTTGCGCCTGATCGACGGCGTCGGACTCAAACGGGGTGATCGCGTCGGCGTCGCCTGGCGTCAGGACAGCCTGTTCGAGATCGCGCCCAAGCCATAACGAGTTAAAGACCCTACCCCTCGGAAGGAGACATAAGATGAAAGCAGTGCGAAAGACCTGGTCGTCCCGCCTAGCCGTCCCAACCGCCGTGGTCCTGGCGTTCTCGCAGACGCTTGC
>CAIUCF010000931.1 GCA_903897565.1 uncultured Rhodospirillales bacterium
CAACCGGGTGGTCGTCACATGGATCCCCGCCTGCGCGGGGATGACGAAGGAGAGGGGGCATCACTCGGTTCAGGGGATCAAATCGCATGCGGGTTCTGGTGGTGGGGTCGGGGGCGCGGGAGCACGCGCTGTGTTGGGCGATATCGGCCTCGCCGCTGTGCGACGCGCTCTTCTGCGCGCCGGGCAATCCCGGCATCGCCGCCTACGCGACCTGCGTCAAAATCGGCGTCACCGACCTGCCCGGGCTCCTGAAGCTGTGCCAGGACGAGCGCATCGATTTCGTCATTATCGGCCCCGAGGCGCCGCTGGTCGCAGGCCTGGTCGATCATCTCGAAGCTCATGGTATCAAATGCTTCGGGCCTACGAAAGCCGCTGCCGCACTCGAAGGCTCCAAGGGCTTCACCAAGGATCTCTGCGCGCGGATGAACATCCCCACCGGGAGTTATCTGCGCGTCACCGATCCGGACGCCGCCAAGGCCGAAATCCGCCGCCGCGGCGCGCCGATCGTGGTCAAGGCCGATGGCTTGGCGGCCGGCAAGGGCGTGGTGGTGGCGATGACCCTGGATGAAGCGCTCGCCGCCGTCGACATGCTGATGCTGGAAAAGCGCTTCGGCGATGCCGGCACCGAGTTGGTGATCGAGGAATATCTCGCCGGCGAGGAAGTCAGCTTCTTCGCCATCACCGATGGTAGCCACGCGCTGGCGCTGGCCTCGGCGCAGGACCACAAGGCCGTGGGCGAGGGCGATACCGGGCCCAATACCGGCGGCATGGGGGCATATTCCCCAGCCCCGGCGTTGACCCCCGCGCTCGAAACCCAGGTGATGGCCGAGATCATCCGCCCCGCGCTCGCCGGCATGGCGCAGGCCGGCACGCCGTTCAAGGGCGTGCTGTTCGCAGGATTGATGCTGACCGCCACCGGCCCGCAGCTGATCGAATTCAACGCCCGCTTCGGCGACCCCGAATGCGAAGTGCTGCTCCGCCGCCTGAAGAGCGACCTGCTGACCGCGCTGGTCGCCGCCCGCGACGGCGTGCTCGATCTGGTGAGCCTGCGCTGGGACGACCGTGCCGCGCTCGGCGTGGTGCTGGCGGCAGAAGGCTATCCCGGGGAACCGGTCAAGGGCACAGAGATCAAGGGCCTCGACGCCGCGGCGGCCGTCCGGCCGGAGATCGAGATCTTCCATGCCGGAACCGCCTTGCGCGACGGCGCGCTCATCGCCGATGGCGGCCGCGTCCTGGTGGTGACGGCGCTGGGCGAGACGGTCAAGGCGGCACAGATGGCGGCGTATCAGGCCGTCGACAAGATCGACTGGCCGGGCGGGTTTTGTCGGCGGGATATCGGCTGGCGGGCGGTGGCGAGGGGCTAGCCGAGAGTGATCCCGACGCAGGTTGGCATCGGCAACCCGCCTCGCTTGGCGACTTCGTAACACTCCGCGCCTCGACCTTCCCCCTGCATCCGCTAAACATCCCAATACGGCGGCGATCCGAACGCCTTCCGTAGTGCTTCGGCGAGCGCCCTGAGTTTGGCGGAAGGCCGCCGCCCCTCGGGATGGGCGATGAAGATGAATTCCTCCTCCGTCTCCAGCCCGATATCGATGACCGCGAGCTCGCCGCGCTTGACCGCGGCGCTGGCGATGAAACTCGGCAGCAGGGCGATGCCGAGGCCGGCGATGGTGGCGTCGCGCATGACGTCGCCATTGTTGACGCGCAGGCCGATCCGGGCGCGGACACTGAGATTGCCACCGGCATGGACGAAGCGCCAATCGGCGACCCCGCGATTGGCGTAGAACACGCCCTTATGGCTGGCGAGGGCATCGACGGAGTCCGGCGTGCCGTGGCGTTCGAGATAGTCGGGGGACGCCACCAGCACCCGCCGGCTCGGCGCGAGGCGCCAGACCATTGCCCGGGAATCG
>CAIUCF010000932.1 GCA_903897565.1 uncultured Rhodospirillales bacterium
CGCTCGGTGCTCAGAGATAGATGACATAGAACTTGCGCACCGGCTCGACCGTCTCCCAGATGCCCTTGAACCCTCGCGGAATGACGAAGGAATCGCCGGCGCGGTAGATTTCGGTGTGGCCGGCAGCATCTGTCAGATGCACCACGCCCTCGAGGATCTGGCAGAACTCGTCCTCGGTATAGGTGACTTCGTCGCGCGACGGCTGCGAGGCCCAGAAACCGCTGGTCAGGCGTTCATCCGGGCTGCAGTACCATTCATGCGTGGTGGTCTTGGCGGCCGGATCGAGGGCCGGCTTGGGGTCGAAGCGCAGCGAAGGCGTGGTCATGACGATGTCTTTCAAGCGGACTTGCAAACAAGGGCCAGCTTACCGCCCCTCGCGCCACCAGGCGAGTGCGAGCAGGCCGGCGACGCCGAGAAATCCGACCCAGGGCGGCAGCAGCGGCGTTTCGGTGACCCCGGTCACGACGTAATCGCGGCCGCGGCGGAAGCCGAGCCAGCCGGGACCCGCAGCATTACCATCGGCGCCGATCTCGCGCAGGTCGGGCAACCGGGCATCGCCGCCGGTCCAGACGATGCCGCCGGATGACGCCGCGACCACGGGCGCGAGCTTGTCCGGCGTCGTCACCACCTCGGCGAACTCGACCGGATTGAGCGCGCCGGCAGCCGCGAGCGCCGTGCGCGTGCCATCGGTGACGCGGTAGAGGCCGCTGCGATGGATTTCCAATGTCGTGCCGGCGCGGCCGGGTGCCGATTTGGTGAGGTTGAGGTCGAGCGGGATGCCGTCCGGGCCGGTGACGGTTACCGCCGTATTGTCGTCATGCAGGCTCTTGCGCAGGATCGTCAACCGGTCGCCGGCGATGCTGGCGCGCAGGTCGTTCTCCTCGAGATCCGGCTCCTTCATCAGCCAGTAGAACATCCGCCGCAGCAATTCCGCCTGCGGTCCGCCACCGTCGAAACCGCGGGTCCACAGCCAGAGATCGTCGGAGAGCAGCTGGGCGACCCGGCCCTTGCCGACGCGGTTCAGCACCAGCAGCGGCGCGCCGTCGACGCCGCTCATCAGCACGTCGCCGTCGCGCGGCGTGACGTCGATCTCGTGGAACCAGCGCCCCCAGCTCGGGTTCTGCCCGCCCTCGCCAGCGCCCGGCAGGGAGTCGGTGACCGGATGGCGCAGCCCGAGCGGGGTCAGCTTCGGCTTGTAGGACTGGTCGAGCAGCTTGCCGGTCGGGATCGTCGGCAGCACCTGGGCCAGCGGCGTATCGAACAGCCCGAAGCCGAGACCGGAATCGCCCTCGCGCTCGCGGCCCTGGCCGTCGGCTTCCAGCAGGGCGCCGCCCTCGCGGACGTAGCGCACGATATTGTCGAGGTAGTCATAGGGCAGCAGGACGTTCTGGTGATAGCGGTCGAAGATCACCAGATCGAACTGGAACAGCTTCTCGTCAAACAGCTCGCGCATCGGGAACGGGATCAGCGACAGCTCGCGCACGGGGGTGCGGTCCATCAGCTGCGGCGGCCGCAGGATCGTGAAATGGACGAGATCGACGGAAGGATCGGCCTTCAGCAGGTTGCGCCAGGTGCGCTCGCCGGGATAGGGCTCGCCGGAAATCAGCAGCACCCGCAGCCGGTCGCGCACGCCGTTGATGACCACCGCGGCGCGGTTGTTGTCGAGGATCAGCTCCTTCGGCCCAGGCGCCACCGCAGCCTCGAGCACGGTCGCGCCCTCATGGTCAAGGGTGAGCGGCACCTGGACGTCCTGGCCGACCGGCACCTCCAGACTGGACTCGGCGCCGCCATCGCGGCGCAGGGTCACGCGGGCCGTCGCCGGATATTGGCTGCGTTCGGCCGCGCTGCCGCCGAGATCCTCGACCCTGAGGATCATCGCGATCGATTTGCCGACGATGCCGAAGGCCGGAACCTGTTTCAGGACCAGGCGTCGGTCGCCCTCGCCCGGTTGCCCGGTCAGCAGGACGTGGAGCGGTGCGTCGAAGCTGCGCGCCGCCGGGTCGGGAACGTCATGGACCTGGCCGTCCGTCACCAGGGCGATGCCCGCCACCCGCGCCTTCGGCACATCCGCGAGCGCCTCGGAGACCGCCGAGAACAGCCGCGTTCCCGGGTCGGCGGTGACCGAGCCGGGCGCGGCGCCGGTGTCGACGACACGAACCTCCAGCCCCGGCATGCGCGAGAGCTTCTGCCGCAGATAGGCGACGTCGCGCTCCGCCGCCAGGCTGCGCGCGCCGATCTCCTGGCTCGGGGAGACGTCGCGCACGACCAGAGCGACGTCCGGCTGGGCCTTGCGCTGCTCGATGACGTAGACCGGCCCCGCCAGGGTGATCGCGAGGGCGGCGCCCGCCGCCAGCCGCAGCGCCACGCCGCGGGCGCGCCGCCACAGCCCGAAGCCGAGCACCGCGACCAGGCCGAGGCCGAGCAGCCCGAGCCAGAGCCAGGGCAGCAGCGGCATGAACGCAATACTGCCGCTGCTCATCGCCCGAGCCGATCCAGGATCGTGCCGACATGCAGCTGGTCGGCCTTGTAGTTGCCGGTCAGCGCATACATCACGAGATTGATGCCGAAGCGGTAAGCCATCTCGCGCTGGGTCTCGCCGCCCGGCTCGACGGCGAATTGCGGCTCGTTTCTGCCATCGGTGGCCCAGGCGGCAGCCCAATCATTGGCGCCGACGATCAGCGCCGAGACGCCGTCATTGACATGCTCGTCGGGCGGCTCGACCCAGAGCGTGCCGCCGGCCCAGCGGCCGGGGAAATCCCGCATCAGGTAGAACGATCGCGTCAGGACATGGTCCGGACGGATTGGTTCGAGCGGCGGGATATGCACGCCGGCGAGCAGGCGGTCGAGCCGCGGGTCGCCGCCGACGGCACCGACCTCCTGGTCGCGGGTGTCGATCAACAACACGCCGCCGGTGGCCAGATACTGGTTGATGCGCGCCACCGCGGCGGGCGACGGCGCGGCCTGGCTGTCGGTGACCGCCCAATAGATCACGGGAAAGACGATCAGATCGTCGCTCTCGATGTCGACGGCGATCGGATCGCCCGGGGCGACAGCCGTGCGATGCGCCAATTGCCAGGACAGGCCCGCAAGTCCGGCGCGCGCGGTCGCGTCGGCATCGGCGTCACCGGTCGTGACATAGGCGAGGTGGATCGTCCCGGTGGCGTCGATCAATCGATTCTCGTCGCTCGCCGCCTTGGCCGACGTGCCGGCGAGCGCGACGACGAACAGCGCGCCCGCCGCCACGCGCAGCACCCCGCGCAAGCTGTAGCCGACCAGGATATCGACGAGGAACAGCAGCGCCGCGACGCCCAGCAGTGGCGCCTGCAGCCCGATTTCCGGCGAGAGCTCGAACCCGCCGGCCGCGAACGCCGCCGGCAGCGGGGCCAGATCGGTCAGCGTCCCACCGAGATTAAGCGCGTTCGCCTGCGTCGCCGTGCCGTAATAGCCGGGCGGATGATCGGGGCCGGGGACGGTGGTGGCGAGCGCGGCGCCATCGATCGGCGCGGCGCTCGGCGGCGGTGCGGTCAGCGCCCCGAAGCCGTCGAGCGACCGATAGGGGGCGAGGCTGCCTTGCGGCGTGCCGCCCTGGCGCACGCCTAAATCGGCGACCCGGCGCAGCATGTCGACGAACAGCCCGGACAGCGCGAGATTGCTCCACTCGGCATTGGCCGTGGTGTGGAACAGCACCAGCGAGCCGCGGCCATGCGCCGCCGCCGTCACCAGCGGTGTCCCGTCGGTCAGCCGCGCCCAGGTTTTGGCGGCGAGATCCGGCGCCGGCTCGGCCAGCACCTGGCGGCTGACGGTAACATCCTGCGGCACCGCGAGGCCGGCAAAGGGCGAACTCGCAGAAAAGGGTGCAAGGCGCGCCGGCGTCTCCCAGGACATCGCCCCGCCGATCGAGCGGCCGCCCTGGCGCAGGATCACGGGAAGCAGCGAGTCGGGCGCGCCCGTCGCGAGATCCGGACCGGAAAAGCGCAGCAGCACCCCGCCGGCCACGACCCAGGCATCGAGCGACTTGGTGTCGGCAGGGCTCAGCGCAATATCGTCATTGACCACCAGCAGCGACAGCGGCCGCTGCAGCAGATCGGCGATGGTGCCGCGACGGAGGTCGCCATAGGGCGCAAGAGCGCGGGTGATGTAATAGCGCGGCGATAAGAGCGGCTGCGCCGAGCCGTTCTCATAAGGCTCAACCACCCCGATCGTCGGCACCCGCGACCCGGAATCGAGCAGCACGACGCTGGCGGCCGTGCCTTCGCCGTCGAGATCGATCCGCGCCGCCCGGTTGCGCGATTCGATCGGCATCGGCAGGCTCGCCCGCACCCGGGTCTCGCCGGCCTCCAAACGCACAGGGATCGTCGTCAGCACGACGCCGTCGGCGCTGGTGACGCGCAGGTTCAGGCCGAGCGGCTCGGCCGCCGCCATCCGCACGACGTCGACCGCGAGGTTGCCCTTGACGTCCGGCGCGGGCGCCAGCACGAGCGGGGCCTGTTCCGGCGGCGGCGCCATTACGTCACGCGAGCCAAGCCGATCGAGCGCTGCGGCCAGCGTCCGGCTATCGGGGGAATCGACGCCGTCGGCAATCCAGTATCCGGCGGCGTTCCCGTCCAGTTTCGCGGCCGCGAGTCGGCGCGCCACGCCGCCGCGGTCGACCGCCCATGGCCGCGGCTGCATCCGGTCGATCACGCCGAGCGCCGCCGACGCCGGCAGCTCGGTCGCAGCGGCCAGGGTCTGCGAATCGCGCAACCCCACCGGCGCCGTCGCCAGGATCACGAGTTTGCGATCGGCCCGCCCGGCGCGGGTCACGAGATCGCGCATCACCGCCTGTCGCGTCGACCAGTCCTTGGCCGCCGCCCAGCCATCATCGACCACCAGCGCGACCGGGCCGCTGCCACTCAAACCCGCGCCCGGATGCCAGATCGGGCCGGCGAACCCCAGGACCAGCAGGGCCGCAAGGCAGAGCCGCAGCAACAGCAGCCACCACGGGGTATGCGCCGCGGTCTCTGCGGTCGGCGTCAGGCCGTAGAGCAACCGGATCGCAGGAAAGCGAATGACCGCCGGCGCCGGCGGCGTCGCGCGCAGCAGCCACCACAGCCCCGGCAGGGCGGCGAGGCCGGCCAGCACCCAAGGCGTCGTGAAGGCGAGCGGCAGGAGGGAGAACACGGCGATCAGCCCTGACCCGACAGCGCTGCCCACAGGGCGAGCAGGGTCGTCGGCGGCGGATGGTCGCTGCGATGGCTGGTGAAATCCCAGCCGGCGCTCCGCGTCACCCGGCGCAGCGCCGCACGTTGCGCCTCGACCCGGTCACGATAGCGCTCGCGGATATCTTCGGCGCGGCTCACAAGGGTCGCGGCCTCACGCTCCAGCCCTTCGAAGCGGACGCGGCCGGCATAGGGCAGGTCCTCCTCGGCGGGATCGAGCACCTGGATCAGATGGCCGCGGCATTCCTGCTGCAGAAACCCGGCGATCATCGCCTGCGTATCTTCGATGGGACCGAGAAAATCGCCGATCAGCACCAGCTGCGCGCGGCGTGGCAGGGTTTGCCGTGGCGGCAACCCGGGGCGTGTCGGATCAGCGGGGTCGCCGCGTTCCATCTGGCGGAGGATGCGATCGACGCCGAGCCGGCCGGGGCTCGGTCGCTCCGGGCTGCCGAGCAGGCCAATGCGCTCGCCGCCGCGGGCCAGCAGCAGCCCGAGCGCCAGCAGCAGCACGCCGGCGCGATCGCGCTTGTAGGGGAGTTCGGGCGCCGAGCGCCAATCCATCGAGGCCGAGGTATCGCGCCACAGGAACACGCTCTGCGCCGCCTCCCATTCCGGATCGCGGACATAGGCGCTGGCGGTCCGGGTGCCGTCGCGCCGCGCGCTCTGGCGCCAGTCGATGCGGCTCGACGGATCGCCCGGGGAATAGGGCCGGAACTGCCAGAACGCGTCGCCCTGGCCGACGCGGCGACGGCCATGGGCGCCCTGGGCCACCGTCGCCGCGACCTTCTCGGCGGCGATCAGCAACGCCGGCAGCCGTGCGGCCGCGGCCTCGGCTTCGGGGCGAAGCGGGCTGGCGGTCGAGCGCGTACGCGGGAACAGGACCATCGCGGCGGCGGTCTTCAGCGATAGGGGACGAGCAGCCGGTCGATGATGCCGGCGACGGTCAGACCCTCCGCCCGCGCCGTATAGTGGAGCGCCATACGATGCCGCAACACGGGATGGGCCAGCGCCACGACGTCGTCGATCGAGGGCGAGAGCCGGCCGTCGAGCACCGCCCGCGCCCGCGCCGCCAGCATCAGCGCCTGGCTGGCGCGCGGCCCCGGCCCCCAGGCGATCGCGGCGCGCAACTCGGGATCCTGCGTGACCTCGGGACGGCCGCCGCGCACCAGGCCGAGGATCGCCTCGACCACGCTGCTGCCGACCGGCAGGCGGCGGACCAGGCGTTGCGCCGTATAGAGCTCAGCGCCGGTCATCATCGCCTCGGGCCGCTCGTCATCCGGCCCGGTCGTGGCCAGGAGCATCTCGCGCTCGGCGTCGAGATCGGGATATCCCACCTGGATTTCGAGCAGGAAACGGTCGAGCTGGGCTTCGGGCAGCGGATATGTGCCCTCCTGCTCGATCGGGTTCTGGGTCGCCAGCACGTGGAACGGCCGCGGCAAGGGGTGATAGCGCCCGGCGACCGAGACTCGGTGCTCCTGCATGGCCTGCAGCAATGCCGATTGCGTGCGCGGGCTGGCGCGGTTGATTTCGTCGGCCATGAAGAGTTGCGAGAATACCGGGCCGGGGACGAAACGAAAATGCCGGCGGCCGAGTTCATCCTGATCGAGCACTTCGGAGCCGATGATATCCGCCGGCATCAGATCGGGGGTACATTGCACCCGCTTGGTGTCGAGGCCGATGACCGCGCCGACCGTTTCGACCAGCCGGGTCTTGGCGAGGCCCGGCAAGCCGACGAGCAGCGCATGGCCGCCGGCGAGAATCGCAATCAGGGTCTGGTCTATCACCTCCTGCTGGCCGAAGATGACCTCGGCGATGACCCGCCGCAGTTCCTGCAGCCGCAGCGCCAGGGCGTCGACCTCGCCGGCAAGCTTGCGGGCCTGGTCTTCGGCGGAAAGATTGGAATCGGTCAGCATGCGGCTACATAATCTCCCAATGACCCTCGGAGGGACCTGACATGACCGACGCGAAAATCCTCTCGGGCCTTGGCGCCGGCACCGGTCCCGTCGATTCCTGTGGCGATTTCGGCATTCGTATCGCCCGCGACGGCACCTGGTTTTACCATGGTTCACCAATCGGGCGTTTGCCGCTCGTGAAATTATTCGCCTCGGTGCTGCGCCGCGAGGCCGACGGCACCTTCTGGCTCGTCACCCCCGCCGAACGCGGCATGATCGAGGTCGAAGACGCCCCGTTTATCGCGGTCGAGGTGCAGGCGAGAGGAGCGGGCAGCGAACAGATCCTTAGCTTCCGGACGAACCTTGATGATACGGTAGACGCGGGCGAAAACCACCCTCTTCGTTTCGCGTCCGATCCACAAACCGGCGAACCCGGGCCATATGTGCTGATTCGCGGCGGGCTGGAGGCCAAGATCGCCCGCTCGGTCTTCTATCACCTCGTCGAACTCGGCTGCGAACGCGAGATCGATGGGGCCTCGGTCTTCGGATTTTGGAGCAACGGAACATTTTTTCCCCTGGACACTTTGACGCCGGATACCTGACCCCGGACTTCGTCGCAGCGCGACTGCGCGAGGACGAGCAGGCGCGGGCCCATTACGGCGACGCCGATCTGAACCCAGGCCTCGAGATCGCGGCGCGCCGCCGCGCCGCCGCCGTGCTCGTGCCGTTGATCCATCACGATGACGGCCTCACCGTGCTGCTGACCCAGCGCACGCTCGACCTGCCGCATCATGCCGGGCAGGTCAGCTTCCCCGGGGGCCGCATTGATCCCGAAGACGAGAGCCCCGAACACGCGGCGCTGCGCGAGGCCGAAGAGGAAGTGGGGCTCGACCGCGAGCGGGTCCGCCTGATCGGCCGCCTCGGCCCGTACCTCACCGGCACCGGCTTCCATATCACCCCGGTCGTCGGCATCGTGACGCCACCCGTCGAGCTCACGCTCGAGCCGCGGGAGGTCGCCGACGCCTTCGAGGTGCCGCTCTCGGTGGTGGTCGATCCCCGCAATCACGGCCAGCACCCGACCACGGTCGGCAGCCGCAGTTTCCAGACCTATCTGATCCCCTGGAAGGACCATTTCATCTGGGGGGCAACCGCCGGCATGCTGGTCAATCTCGGCCGGATCCTGGCGGCCCCCGACGGCTGGCGCTGAAGCGAGAATTGCTGATCGTGACAGACATAAATTCCGTCATTGCGAGCGCAGCGAAGCAATCCAGAGCCTTCGCTCTCACTGGATTGCTTCGTCGCTTCGCTCCTCGCAATGACGGCGTTTGGAGAGGCAGTCAATTCATCCGATCCTCGCCGAACAATGGCAGGGGCAAAGAAGGTATGCCTCGATGACCGCCGCACCGGCCCGCCGGATCGCGATCCCCGAGTGGCTGACCGCGCCATCGCTGCAGCATCTGCTCGACCTGCTCGGGCCAGCCCGCTTCGTCGGCGGCGCGGTGCGCGACACCTTGCTGGAGCGCAAGGTCGGGGATCTCGATCTTGCAACCCCGCTCACTCCTGACGCGGTGATCCAACGGCTTGAAGCCGGCGGCGTCAGGGTCATTCCCACCGGCCTCGCCCATGGCACCGTCACCGCCGTGCTCGACCATCGCTCGGTCGAGATCACCACGCTGCGCCGCGACGTCGAGACCGATGGCCGCCATGCCGTCGTCGCCTTCACCGATGACTGGGCCGAAGACGCCGCCCGCCGCGATCTCACCATGAATGCGCTTTATCTCGACCGCGCCGGCGACGTGTGGGACCCGCTCGGCACCGGGATCGCCGATGCGTTGGCGGGGCGGGTGCGGTTCGTCGGCGATGCCGGCGCCCGGATCGAGGAGGACGCGCTGCGCATCCTGCGCTTCTACCGCTTCCAGGCGCATTACGGCCGCATGCCGATCGACCCCGAGATCCGGCTCGCCTGTTGCCGCCGCGCCAAACTGCTCGGCCAGCTTTCCGGCGAGCGCATCCGCGTCGAGTTGCTGAAGCTGCTGCAGGCGGAAGATCCGCTGCCGTCGCTGACCGCCCTGGTCGAGGACGCCATCTGGCGCAAGCTCGGCCTGCCGGAGCCCGTCGCCCTCAACCGCCTCGCCCGCCTGCTGCGCCACGATCCCGAACCCGACGCCCTGCGCCGTCTCGCCAGCCTGCTGAAATCCGGCGTCACCGAGACGGTGATGCGCCTGCGCCTCAGCAACGACGAGGCGGAACGTCTCCATGCCTTGGTAGAGTGGACGCTACCGGAATGGGATGCCGGCCCGATTGCCCATCATCGCGCGCTCTATGAGCGCGGCCGCCGCGGCTATCGCGATCTCGCGCTACTCGCCGTCGCCCGCGGCCGCGATCCCGGTCCGCTCGCCGATCATATCGCGATGGCTGCTTCGTGGCCGATCCCGAGCTTGCCAATCCGCGGCCGCGATCTCGTCTCGCTCGGCATGTCCCCCGGCCCGGCGATCTCGGAGACCTTGCGCCGGGTCGAGAGCTGGTGGGCCGAGGGCGACTTCACCGCGGACCGCGACGCCTGCCTCGCCGAGGCCGGGCGTCTTCTCGCCACCGCGACCTGACAGGATGATCCCGCCATGCTGAAATCCGTCGCCGTCCCGCTCGCCGAGATCTATGTCCCGGTCAAGACCCGGGAGACGCTAGACCCCGCCAAGGTGGCGAGCCTCGCCGAGAGCATCATGGACAAGGGGCTGGAAACGCCGATCCAGGTCCGCCGTGACAAGGAGCGCTACGTCCTCGTCGCCGGCCTCCACCGCCTCGAAGCCCTGCGCGCGCTCGGCGAGACCTCGGTACCGGCCTATATCGTGCGGACGCCGCAGCACTGAGGGTGGCGGCCGATTCGCAGACGGCTGTCTCGTAAAGATAAACTGATGTCTTGACAGGATAAATACCGGCATCTGGACCTGAAGTGCCTTGGACCCGTAGATTCCGGGGCACAGCGCTCCGCGAGGCCGACCTGTCGATCCGCCCCGAGAAATTGCTGAAATAAAATAATGAAGATGGAAACCAGGGAGAGTTTCAATGTCGGTCCAAGCAGTCCAGAGCCCGCAGCATAACGTCGACGCGGTCATCATCGGCGCGGGCTTCGCCGGTCTTTATCAGCTGTATCTGCTGCGCAAACAGGGGCTCAACGCCCAAGTGCTGGACTTTGCATCAGGCGTCGGCGGCACCTGGTACTGGAACCGCTATCCGGGCGCCCGGACCGATTCGCCCTCCGACGTCTACCAGTACTTCTTCTCCGACGAACTGCTCGCGGAATGGGACTGGTCGGAGCGCTATACGCCACAGGCCGAGACCGAGCGCTACCTCAACTGGGTCGCCGACAAGTTGGCGCTGCGCCCGAACATCACCCTCAACACCCGCGTGACTTCGGCCCATTGGGACGAGGCCGCCCGGCGCTGGACCTTGCAGACCGACACCGGCGAGACCTGGTCGGCGAAATTCGTGGTCAGCTGCCTCGGCCCGCTGACGGCGCTCGTGGCGCCGACCTTCCCCGGCCAGGACTCCTTCAAGGGCCGGATCCTCCACACCGCCCGCTGGCCCAAGGAGGGTGTCCCCCTCGAAGGCAAGCGCGTCGGCGTCATCGGCACCGGCGCCACCGGCATTCAGGTCGTCCAGACGATCGCCCCGCAGGTCAAGGAACTGACGGTGTTCCAGCGCACCGCCAATTACGCGATCCCGATCCGCAACCCGCGCTACAGCGACGCGGAAAAGCGGGCCATCCATGATACCTACCCGGCGCTCAAGAAGAAGATCTGGAATACCTTCGTCGGCTTTCAGTGGGAACTCGATCCCCGCAACTGGGCCGACGTCAGCAAGGAAGAGCGCAACGCCCTCCTCGAGACCTACTGGGCCGACGGCTCGCTGCGGATGTGGGTCGGCGGCTTCAGGGAATTCCTGTCCGATCCGGCGGTCAACGCCGAGGTCTCGGAATTCGTCCGCAACAAGATCCGCGCTCGGATCCACGATCCCGAGACCGCCCGCAAACTGACGCCGTCGACCTACCCCTTCGGCACGCACCGCGTTCCCTTGGAGAACGGCTATTTCGATGCCTTCAACCGACCGAACGTCCATCTCGTAGACATCAAGGCCGATCCGATCCAGGAACTGACGCCGACCGGGTTGAAGACGCAGTCGGGGGCCGAATATCCGCTCGATGTCCTGATCCTCGCGACCGGCTTCGACGCCGGCACCGGGGCCATCACCCAGATCGACATCCGTGGCCGCGGCGGACGCTCGCTCAAGGAGCTGTGGTCGCGCGATCTGCGCACGGCGATGGGCATGCAGGTCCATGGCTTCCCCAACCTGTTCCTGACCTCGTCGCCCCTGACGCCTGGGGCCGCGTTCTGCAACGCGCCGATCTGCATCCAGCATGACGTCGAGTGGATCGCCGACTGCATCGCCCGCCTCGAGCAGCGCGGCGCCAAGACCATCGAACCGACGGCGCAGTTCGAGGAGGCCTGGGTCAAGCATCACGACGAGGTCGCGAGCACGACCCTGATCAGCAAGGAAAAGTCCTGGTACACCGGCGCCAATATCGAAGGGAAGACCTCGCGACTGATCGGCTATCCCGGCGTCGACGAGTTCCGCAAGGCCTGCGATGCCGTGAAGGCCAAGGACTACGAAGGCTTCGAGATCGCCTGAGGCGATGGCGCGGGCCGCGATCTGGCGCAGGCGTCAGATCGCGGTCGACGCCCGGCGCAGCGCGGTGGGCGTCGCGCCGAACCAGCGCTGGCAGGAGCGGGTCAGCGCCGATTGATGCGCCAGGCCGAGCAGGCCGGCGACATGCTTCAAGGGAACCTGCGTCGATTTCAGGTACCGTTCGGCATTGTCCCGGCGGGCTTCGTCGAGGATTTTCTCGAAGCAGGTGTCCTCGGACGCCAGGTGGCGCTGCAGGGTTCGCGGATGCATCGCCAGGGCGCCGGCGATGGCGGTCTTGTCGGTGGCCGCCGCGCCCATCGCTTGATCGATCGCCGTGCGCACCCGGCTCGCGACCGGCTTGCGCGAGAGCGGATAATGGGTGCGGAGATAGTCCGCCGCGATCACATGCAAGGTCCGGCTGACCTCGCGCAGCGGCGCCTTGATCGTCGCCGTCGACAACACGAGTGCCGCATGCGGCTGGCCGGTGTGGATTTTTGCCCCGAAATGCTGGCGATAGACCGATAGTGGTGCCGCCGGCTCATGTGGAAAGCAGACGGCATCGAGATGGTAGCTGTCGCCGGCGAGAACCCTGACAATCGCGTCCCAGCCGGCCAGGCAAAGCTCGACCGTCTGCGGGAGGAAACTCCAGCCCCGGGTAAAGAATTCGAGTCGCAATTCCGTGAGCCCGCGCGGCGGCCGCGTCTGGGGGATAAGGCGCAGGCCCAACGCCGGCGTCTGCACGAACAGGTACTGAATCGCGAGCTGCAGGGCATCTTCGACCGTGCTCGAATGCTGCAGCGCGACGCCCACCGGGCCGAGGATCGACGGGTCGAAGAATCCGCCCAGCCGGAGGCCGAACTCGGGGCAGCCGAGCACCGCCGCGGCGTCCTCGAGCATTTCCGCGACCGGCCGCAGCGGGATCAGCGATTCCTCGTCCGCGAGCGACTGCGCCGAGATGCGGTGACGCCGCAGCAGCGCCCGCGGATCCCCGCCGAGCCTGCGCACCAAGTCCTGGAAACCGCGGATGCCGCTGGAGCGGACCATTTCGACCATGTCGCGAAGTCTCGCCGAACCGCTCCGGTCGGTCAAACCTCTCCTTGCGCGGCGCGATTTCCCCGCGCCACGTTGCCGGCTCCTCGATTTCGCGATAGTATGTTTAAGCTAGTTAAGCTGGTTTTTGCCGGAGAGAATGTCATGCGGGAGGTCGGTGCGTTCGAAGCGAAAAATACGCTCGGGACCCTGCTCGATCAGGTCGAACGTGGCGAGGAAATCGTCATCACCCGGCATGGCAAGCCCGTCGCCCGTTTGATCGCCGAAGCCAGCTTCGTCGATCGCGACAGGGCCTCGCGCGCGGTGGCCGAGGTCATCGCCCTGCGCAAGGGCGTCACCCTCGGCAAGGGCGCGACGATCCGGGAATTGATCGAGGAAGGCCGCGAGTAGTGCTGGTCCTCGACAGCTCTGTGACGCTCTCATGGTGCTTCGACGATGAAGCGACCCCCGCAGTCGACGCGGTGATGCGGCGGGTCGCGGCGGAGGGGGCCGTCGTCCCGAGTCTATGGCGGTACGAGATTGCCAACGGCCTGCAGATGGCGCTGCGCCGGAAACGGATCGACGCAGGGTTTCGGGACCGGATGCTCGAGCGCATCGATCTGCTTCACATCCAGCTCGATAGCGACAGTGACGGCTACGCTTGGACGGCCTCGGTGCAGATCGCCTCGCGACATGACCTGACGGTCTACGACGCCGCCTATCTTGAACTCGCCCAGCGCCGCCGCGTCGACCTTGCGACCCTCGACGCCGCGTTGATCGGAGCTGCCGCGGTGGGAGGCGTCCGAACCATTCCGTAGCCCTTCCGGCCCTAAGGCCAGATCACCTCGGGCGGCATCGACATCAGGATGGCTTCGGTATTGCCGCCGGTCTTGAGGCCGAAGGTCGTGCCGCGGTCATAGAGCAGGTTGAACTCGACATAGCGGCCGCGTCGGATCAACTGGTGGCGGCGTTCGGCCTCGGTCCAGGTCTCGTACATGTGCTGGCGGATCAGCTTGGGATAGACGTCGAGGAAGGCGAGGCCGACATCGCGAGTGAAGGCGAAATCGCGCTCCCAGTCGCCGGTGTCGAGATTGTCGTAGAAGATCCCGCCGACGCCGCGCGGCTCGTTGCGATGCGGCAGGAAGAAGTAGCGGTCGCACCACTCCTTGTAGCGCGGGTAATATTCGGGATCGTAGCGGTCGCAGGCCGCCTTGTAGGCGGCATGGAACAGCGCGGTATCGGCATCGACCGCGACCATCGGGGTCAGATCGCCGCCGCCGCCGAACCACTGCTTCGTCGTGGCGATATGCCGGGTGTTCATGTGTGCAGCCGGCACCTTGGGCGACCGCAGATGCGCCACCAGCGAAATCCCCGAGGCCCAGAAGCGCGGATCGACATCGGCGCCCGGCATCTGCTTGCGGAATTCCTCGGAGAATTCGCCATAGACGGTCGAGGCGTTGACGCCGACCTTCTCGAACACGAGCCCCTTCATCACCGACATGACGCCGCCGCCGCCCTTGCCCTCATCGCGCGTCCAGGCGGTGCGCTCGAACCTGCCCGGGGTCCCGGCGCCGGTCTCGCGGGCGTAATCCTGCTCGATCGCTTCGAAGGCGGCGCATATCCGGTCGCGCAGTTCCTCGAACCAGCGCCGGGCGGTCTCCTTGCGGGTTTCGATCACGGTCGGGTCCGTCATGATTGCGCTTCCTCCGGATAGTTGTTCGTTTGTCTCAATGCTTCGGTCAGGACGATCGCCGTGGCAATGGCGACGTTGAGCGAGCGCATGCCCGGCCGCATCGGAATGCGGACCCGTTCGGCCGCCGCCGCATGGACGGCGTCCGGGACGCCGGCGCTCTCGCGCCCGACCAGCAGGATATCGTCGGGATGATAGGCGACCGTGTGAAACGGCGTCGACGCCCGTGTCGTCAGCAGTACGAGCCGGCCCTTCGCCGCTGCCCGCGCCGCGGCGAAGGCGGTCCAGGAATGGTGGCGGACGAGCTCTGCAGCGGCGAGGTAATCCATCCCCGCCCGGCGCATGCGGGCGTCGCCGAACAGGAAGCCGCAAGGCTCGATGATGTCGACCGCGATTCCCCAGCACGCGGCGAGGCGCAGGATCGTGCCGGTATTCTGGGCGATGTCGGGCTCAAAGAGGGCGATGCGCATGATCGGGCGAGCAATCCCACATCTGCCTGCCCGCTGTCGAGAACCGTTGCCTTTGGGCATCACGCCGGCTGCGATTGAGACGCGTCATCGTGTGGTGAACACAATGACGCACCCCGAAATGTTGCACCCGGACGGGCCATATGCTATTGCCGCAGCGCTTTCAGACGATCTCTGAACGTGGGCGGTGACTTTGTGTCTGTTCCAACCGGAAAGACGCGCTGTCCTTGGACCCGGCGGTATCCCCGTCCTCCCAACAAACGAAGGTTGAGAACAACGTGGCATCCGAAGCGGCAGGCGTATCCGGAGTAGCTGGTCGTTACGCTCTTGCGCTCTACGACCTTGCCAACCAGCAATGGGCCCTTGATACCGTGGCCGAGGATCTGGCGCAGCTGCGCCGGATGATCGGAGAGAGCGGTGATCTCAAGCGGCTGCTCGACAGCCGGGTCCTGAAGCGCGACACCAAGACGGCGGCGCTCGCCGCGGTGGTCGAACGCGCGGATCTCTCGGCCCTCGTCAAGAAATTCATCGGCGTGCTCGGGCGCAACGGCCGTTTGTCGGCCTTGCCGCAGGTGATCACGGCGTATACCAAGGTACTCGCGGAGAAGCGGGGCGAGGTGACCGCGACGGTCACCGCCGCCCAGTCGCTCAGCGATCAGCAGATTGCGGGGCTGAAGGACAACCTGAAGCGCGCGACCGGCATGAATAACGTGGCCCTCGATATCTGGATTGATCCCGCGATCATCGGTGGGCTGGTTGTAAAAATTGGATCGCGCAGGATCGATGGATCGCTGCGCACCAAGTTGCAGAAGCTGCAACTTGCGATGAAAGGGATTTAAGTGATGGAAATCCGGGCTGCCGAAATCTCCTCCATTCTGAAGGACCAGATTGCCAATTTCGGCAATGAGGCAGATGTCTCCGAAGTGGGTCAGGTCATCTCGGTCGGTGACGGCATCGCGCGCGTCTACGGCCTCGACAAGGTCCAGGCCGGCGAGCTCGTCGAATTCCCCGATGGCACCAAGGGCATGGCCCTCAATCTCGAGGCCGACAATGTCGGTATCGTGATCTTCGGCAATGACCGCCACATCCGCGAAGGCGACATCGTCAAGCGCACCGGCTCGATCGTCGACGTTCCCGTCGGCAAGGGCCTGCTCGGTCGCGTCGTCGATGGCCTCGGCAACCCGATCGACGGCAAGGGCCCGCTCACCGACGTCACCCGCCGTCGCGTCGAGGTCAAGGCCCCCGGCATCATTCCCCGCAAGAGCGTGCACGAGCCGGTGCAGACCGGCATCAAGGCGATCGACACCCTGGTCCCCGTCGGCCGCGGCCAGCGCGAGCTGATCATCGGTGATCGCCAGACCGGCAAGAGCACGGTCGCGATCGACGCGATCCTGAACCAGAAGTCGGTCAACTCCAGCGGCGACGAGTCGAAGAAGCTGTATTGCGTCTATGTCGCGATCGGCCAGAAGCGCTCGACCGTGGCGCAGCTCGTCAAGACGCTCGAGGATTACGGCGCGCTCGAATACTCGATCGTGGTCGCCGCCACTGCCTCCGAGCCGGCGCCGCTGCAGTTCATCGCGCCCTATACCGGTTGCGCCATTGGCGAGTTCTTCCGCGACAACGGCATGCATGCGCTGATCATCTATGACGATCTGTCCAAGCAGGCCGTCGCCTATCGCCAGATGTCGCTGCTGCTGCGCCGCCCGCCGGGCCGCGAAGCCTATCC
>CAIUCF010000933.1 GCA_903897565.1 uncultured Rhodospirillales bacterium
CCGACCACGATCAATCCTGCCGTCAGGCCGCCCGACCGAGGGCCTCGGCCTGAGCCGTCAGCCGCGTGAAATCGCGCTCGAAGTTCGGCCTGAGCGCTGCATTGAGCTGGAATTCCAGGCGTACCCAACCTTCGCTGCCGCCGCGGACGATGGCGGGCAGCTTGTCGGCGAAGCCGCTGATCGCCAGGGTCACCTGGGTGCCGGTTGCGAGGCTGTGCTCGATCCCGGTAAACAGCGCGCCGCCCGCGGAACAATTCTCGACGTGGCCGACGATGTTCTTGCCACCGACGTGGAGCGTCGCGGCGCTGTCGACGCTGTAACGGACTGCGTTGCGGCGATCGGCATCTTCGGATGCGGTGCGCACGATCTTGACGAGGATCGTGCGCATATCCTCGACCGCCTCGGCCATGTCGCTCGCCGCAGCGCTGACGTCGGCCGCGCGCCGACCGGTGTCGTCGGCCTCGCTCGACACTTCGGTGATCCGCTGCGTGACCTCGCGCACGGCATCAGAGGTCTGTGTGATGTTGCGGACGATCTCGCCCGTTGCCGCGGTCTGCTCTTCCACCGCGGCGGCGATCGAACTCGATACGATCTCGACATTGCGAATCGCCGTGCCGATGCCGGCGACGGCTTCGACCGCGGCGTTGGTGGTCGTGCGAATCTCGGCGATCTGGCGACCGATATCCTCGGTGGCCTGAGAGGTCTGATTGGCGAGGGTCTTGACCTCGGAGGCGACCACCGCGAACCCTTTGCCGGCGTCGCCGGCCCTGGCCGCTTCGATCGTCGCGTTGAGCGCAAGCAGGTTGGTCTGCTCGGCGATGCCACGGATCAGACTCGCGACCTCGCCGATGCGATTGACGGCCGAGGCGAGCTGTCCGATCGTCTGATGGGCCAGTTCGGAAGCTGAAACCGCCTGCGCGGTCGCCGCTGTCGAATGCGTCATCTGCTGGCTGATTTCCACGATCGACGAACGCATTTCTTCTGAAGCCGCGGCCACGATCTGGGCGTTGGCCATCGATTGTTCTGCCGCGGCGGCGACGCTCTGGCAATTGCTGCCGACGGCATTGGCGGAAGCGGCCATCTTGCCGGCATGGTCCGCCATCTCGGCGGTGTCGCCGGACAGGCGCTCGACGGCGCGCCGAGTCTCCGATTCGACGGTGTCGGCCATATTGCGAAGCGCCCGGGCGCGGTCGCGCTCGGCCTGGGCGCGCTGGGCCTCGCCGGCCGCGCGCAGGCTCTCGTTATCCAGCAGGCCGCGCCTGAACTGGTCGATCGACCGCGCCATCTTGCCGACGTCGTCCCGTTTCGCGACGAATGGGACGGTTACGGTGAGCTCGCCGCCGGACAGGCGCTCCATCAGCTGCGTCAGGACCGTGATGGGATTCGCAATCAGCGTGATCGCGTAGAGCGTGACCGCGATGAACAATGCGACCAGCACGATTCCCGCGACGACCTGGAACGTGGAGTTCGAGGTCAGGGTGTCGCGGGCCAGCTGGATGTTGTCGCCGGTGACGGTGTTGAGGCTGTCATTGAGCGTCGACGCGGTCGTCACCAGCTTGTCCATGGTATCGACGATCTGCTCCGACACCGGGTCGAACTGCTTCATCAGGACGTTGCCGCCGGCCATCCCGCCATCGATATAGGCATGGGCCATCTTGATGCCGAGCGCGTCGTAATTCGGGAAACTCGCTTCGGCGTTGGCAAGCGCGGCCTGCATCGTTGCGATGCCGGGCGCGAAGTCGCGATTGGCGGAAAGCCCGTCGATCAGCCCATGGAGCTGAGTCGCGCGGACGGAAAAATCGGCGGCGAACTTGGCCGCGTCGTCGAAACTCTGATTGTCATGGGTCGCCGAGGCGTCGGTCAGGAACTGTTGGACCTGCACGACGTCAAACTGTGCGACTCGCGCTGCACGTTCGACGTTGTTCAGGCGGTCCGAAAGCGTGTCGTCGGCACCGATGTTGGTGAGCATCCGCGTGATCTTGTACTGCGACGACACCGATAGCGCCGAGGAGAGGATCACCGAAAAAATCAGTAACGAAAAGATGAGCTTGAGCCGCGTTGCGGTCGACATTCTATTTCTTTCAGGATCAGAAGATTGGTGAACCTTCATCCCATAGAATTAACAATTTATGAGTAGTTGAGCAGGAGAGGGCAATCGCGTGTCGCGCACGCGACCGTCGGTTCGGGAAGTATGAGGGTCGACGAACGGCGCGTTACGCCTGGCCTTGGGACCCGAGCGCCTCGCTCAGCGCGGCCATCAATTTCTCTTCGGAGAAAGGCTTCTCGAGATAGGCGAACGCCCCGGTGCCCATGACGGTGTCGCGCGTTGCCCGGTCACCCTGACCGGTGATGACGATCACGGGCGGGGCATTGCCGCGGGTACGAAGGCGCTTGAGGATTTCCAGCCCGCCGACGTCGGGCAGGTGGAGGTCGAGGATCAGGCAATCGGGCTGGCGGGCGCGGGCGCTGGC
>CAIUCF010000934.1 GCA_903897565.1 uncultured Rhodospirillales bacterium
GCTGGTGCTGGCCTGCAATACCGCCACGGTCCAGGCGCTCGACGTGATCCGCCGCGACTGGCCGGAGTTGCCGATCGTCGGCGTGGTCGAGCCGGGCGCCGAGGCCGCGGCGCTGGCCTCGACATCGGGCCGCATCGCCGTGATCGCTACCGAAGGCACGGTCGCGGCCGGCGCCTATAATCGCGCGATCCAGCGCCGACGTGCAGACGCGCAGGTCACCGCGCGCCCAGCCGGGTTGCTGGTCGCCCTGGCGGAAGAGGGCTGGGTCGATGACGACATCGCCCGCGCCGTGGTCCATCGCTATCTCGACCCGATCCTGGCGGAACGCCCGGATTGCCTGGTGCTCGGCTGCACGCATTACCCGCTGCTCGCCAACGTCATCCGCGAGGCGATCGGCCCGGACGTCGCCCTGGTCGACAGCAGCACCACGACCGCCGCCGCCGTCGCCGCCGAACTCGATCGCCGCGGGCTCGCGGCCGCGCCGGGGAGCGCGACCATTCGCTATCTCGCGACCGACGGGCCGGCGCGCTTTGCCCGGCTGGCGACGTCGTTCCTGGGCGAACCGGTTCCGACCGAATCGATCGAGCTGGTCAATCTCAGCGAGCCGCCGCGCCCGGTCGTCCTCGCCGCGACGGCTTGATCCGATGGTGACCCGGATCGACGTCTTTCCGCTCGACGCGATGGATTCGGGGCTGATCCAGTCGATCAGCCTGTTGATGGTCGGGATTCTGGTCGCGGTGGCGGCGCGGCGCGTCAACCTGCCCTACACGGTCGGCCTGGTTGTCGCCGGAATCGTGATGGCGGTGATGCATCTCGGCTCCGGCGCGATGCTGACGCATGATTTCATCTTCGACGTGATCCTGCCGCCGCTGCTGTTCGAGGCGGCGATCAGCCTGCATTGGGAGGAGTTGAAACGCGACGCCTTGCCGGTGACCATCCTGTCGATCTTCGGCGTGATCATCGCGGCGCTGGTGGTCGGCTTCGGCATGATCTGGCTGCTGCACTGGCCGGTGGCGCCGGCGGCGCTGTTCGGGGTGCTGATCGCGGCGACCGATCCGGTGGCGGTGATCGCGCTGTTCAAGGATACCGGCGTCAAGGGCCGGCTGCGCCTCCTGGTCGAGAGCGAGAGCCTGTTCAACGACGGCGTCGCCGCGGTGCTGTTCGGGCTTGTGCTCGCCTGGGTCGAGGCGGCGCCGGGCCAGGGTTTCGGCGTCGGCGAGATCGCCAAGGATCTGCTGATCACGGCGGGTGGCGGCACCCTGATCGGGGCGATCGCCGGGGGTGTGGCTATCGCGATTGCCGGCCGCACCGAGGATCATCTGGTCGAGACAGCGGTGACGACGGTGGCGGCCTACGGCTCGTTCCTGGTGGCGCAGCGCTTCGGCACGTCGGGCGTGCTCTCCGTGGTCACGACCGGGCTGATCATGGGCAATATCGGCGTGCTGCGGACGGAAGGCCGCAACCGGCTATCGGAACACGGCCGTGCCTTCGTCGTCGCGTTCTGGGAATTCGCCGCCTTCATCGCCAACTCGCTGGTGTTCCTGCTGATCGGCCTCAAGATCGGGGCGATGCCGATCCTGAATCAGGGGCTGGTCCCGCTGGTCGTCGCGATCGGACTGGTTCAGGTCGGCCGCATCCTCACGGTCTATCCGCTCTGCCTGCCCTTTGCCCGCTCGGCGACGATGATCTCGCTGCGCCAGCAGCATATCCTGGTCTGGGGCGGCTTGCGCGGCGCGCTGGCCCTGGCCTTGGCGCTGGCCCTGCCGCAGAGCCTCGCGCTCCACGACGACATCCTGGTCACGACCTTCAGCGTCGTCGCCTTCTCGGTCGTGGTCCAGGGTGTCACCATGCCGGCGCTGATGCGCGCGCTGGGTTTCCTGCCGAAGAGTGGGTCTAAACCGGCGCCGTAGGGTGGAAAAGCGTTAGCGCCTTCCGCCGTCGTCTTGCCCTCGATTGGCGGAATGCGCTTGCGCTTTTCCGCCCAACTTTAGTCGTCAGCGCACGGCCTCCCAAGTGCCGTCGGGCTGCAGGCAGGCGGTGCCGTAGGCCGGCTGAGTGCGGCCATCGACGACGATGGTGGTGCTGTATTCGCGGCAATAGCCCTGCTGGGCGACGGGGGCGTAGTGCGGCTCGGCATAGGCGGGGGCCGGGACATAGGCGACCGGCGGCGGCGCAGCGTAATACGGACGGGGCGGCGGGTAATAGGCGCGGGGGGCGTCTTCGTCCTCGTCGTCGTAACCACCGCCATAATCGGCGCGATAGCCGTAGCCCCCGCGATAGCCATAACCACCATTATAGCCACCGCCATAACCGCCATAGCCATAGGACTGTTCATCCGCGCTCTGGCCGATGCTGTTGCCGACCATCGCGCCGACGAGGGCGCCGCCGACCGTGGCGACACCGCGGTCGCGGCCATGGCCGAGGCTGTTGCCGATCAACCCGCCGACGACACCGCCGAAAATCGTGCCCACGGCGGCGTTGCCGTCGGCGCGGGCGGGGTTGGGAGCGGCGATTGCCGTCGTGAACAGGACTGCGGCGATCGTGCCGAGGGTGAGGGGGCGTAGGCGGTTCATGACGTGGCTCGCTGGCGTGCCGAATGACGGACCTCAAGGGATCCTCAACAGCAATAACGCGCGAGTCTCGGGATTCATTCCCTGGCCTTCGCGCTGCCTGGACCCAAACTGGACAGCGTCCTAGCGTGTATGACACCGTCAACCAATAACGCGGCACGCTTATTCAAGCCGCGAGGAGGACGCCGCGATGAACGAAATCGCCAACGCCAAGGCCCTGAACGCCGCTCGCGACGCCGCCGGCGCCACGGCCCAGCCGCCGCGCTCCGCCGATTACGGCGTCGAGCGGATCGACACCCTACCCTACAACACGCCGGAGAAATCGGCGCGCTATCGGACCGAGCGCTTCCCCGGCGCGATCGGCCTCAACTGGTACGACTGCGATCCGAGCCTGCAGCGGTCGATGCGCTATTACCTGTTCGCGGACGAACATGCCTGGGCCGACACTAGGCTGCACGAGCTTGGCGCGCTGATGGGCGGCCCGATCGCCGAACGCGCCGAAATCACCGACAAGAACCCGCCGAAGCTGATGAAATACGATCGCTGGGGCCACGACATCAGCGAGGTCATCATCGCCGAGAGCGCGAAACAGACCCGTGACGATCTCGTGAACAAGGGCTTCATGGGGCCGAATTTCCGCAAGGCCGCGGATGCGGCGGGTGTGCGGCGCGATCCGCTGCTGATGGCCTCGGCCTATCTGCTCGATCAGGCCGAGATCGGCATGACCTGCACCATCGGCGCCGATGTCGGCATGATCGAGGACCAGGTCGGGCTGTTCGGGACGCCGGAGTTGCAGCAGCGGGTCGGCGCGCTGATCGAGTCCGGCCAATTCGTCGGCTCGACGGTGCAGCTGTTCACCGAACGCAGCGGCGGCTCCGATCTCGGCGGGCTCGAGACCACGGCGACGCGCGATGGCGACGGCTGGGTCGTCAATGGCCTGAAATGGTTCGCCTCGAATTGCAACGGCGCGCTGTTCCTGGTGCTGGCCAAGCCGCTCGGCGCGCCCGATGGCGTCAAGGGCAACACGCCGTTCCTGGTCTTCAAGCATCGCCGCGATGGTTCGCGCAACGGCGTCCGCATCCGCCAGCTGAAAGACAAGCTCGGTACCCACGCGGTGGCCTCGGGCGAGGTCGAATTCGTCGATGCCGAGGCGATCATGCTGTCGGGCCCTTCGGCGCCCGGCGACGGCAATCCCAGCGACGGCCGCGGCATGGCGCGGCTGATGCAGCTGACCAACGGCGCCCGGCTCGGGGTCGCGATGATGGGGCTCGGCTGCGCCCGGCGCGCCCTGGTCGAAGCGATCTGCTATGTCCGCGCGCGCAACAGCTGGAACAAGCCGCTGATCGCGCAGCCGCTGATCAAGCGCAAGCTGGTCGAGATGATCGTCGATGTCGAAGCGGTGCAGGCGATGCTGTTCGAGGGCTACGGCTATCCCAACCGTCAGCGCGCGCCCGGCCGCCAACGCCCGAACCAGGGCTTCGAGCGGCTGCGCATCGTGCCCGGCCTCGCCAAGCTCAAGGCCGCCCGGCTCGGCATCACCATGGCCAGCGACGCGATCGAGATGCATGGCGGCAACGGCTATGTCGAGACCTGGCCGGTTGCTCGGATCTTGCGCGACGCCCAGATCAACACGCTGTGGGAAGGCCCCGACAACATCATCTGCCTCGACGTCCGCCGGGCGATCACCCGCGAGAATGCGCATTTGCCGCTGCTCGCCCGCATAGCCGAGGCGCTGGACAAGGCTGCCGGCCATGTCCCGGTGTCGGCGACTGTGCGGGAACGCGCCGCCGATCTCGCCGCCGCGATCGACGCCTGGCTCGCGCTCGACGGCGAAATCGCCGAGGCGCAGCTGTTCCCGCTGGCGCAGTTCATGGCCGAGGTGTTCACCGCGGCGATCCTGTGCGAGCGCGCGGAATGGGAGCTGCGCGAATACGGCGACGATCGCAAAGCCGTGGTCGCCGCGCTCTATGTCGAGCGCTACCTGACCGATCACGGCCGGCTGCGCGGCCTCACCGCGCCGAGCACGCTGGCCTTCGACCGCTTCGACGATCTGCTCGCCGGGGCGTTGGTGGATGAGCGGGAACGGGGGTAGCGGCGTTCTTTTTATCGTCACCCCGGCGAAAGCCGGGGTCCATGCTTCCGAGGGATCGGGTGTTGGCGCGATGGATCCCGGCTTTCGCCGGGATGACGAAGGAGGTAATGGGTGCGGTCCGGTCCACAAGGGCATCCCAGCCCGCTCCCAATCTCGGGTAGCGGCGGCGCGCGGGTTGTGCGATTTTCGCGGCCATGGATGATTTGGCCGGCGGGGTGCCGGAGACGCAAGCAAGCCCGCAACCGGCGTTCAAGACCAGGCTGCTGATCCCGCTGGTGGTCGCCTCGGGGCTGTTCATGGAGGGGCTCGACTCCACGGTGATCGCGACGGCGATCCCGCAGATCGCCCATAATTTCGGCGAGCCCGCGCTCAATCTTACCGTCGCCGTCACCAGCTATCTGCTGAGCCTCGCAGTATTTATTCCGATCAGCGGCTGGGTCGCCGATCGCTTCGGGGCGCGCAATGTGTTCTGCGCCGCGGTGCTGTTGTTTACCCTCGGCTCGGCGCTGTGCGGGGCCTCGAGCACCTTGCACGAGCTGGTCGCGATGCGGGTGCTGCAGGGCCTCGGCGGCGCCATGATGACCCCGGTCGGCCGCCTGATCCTGCTGCGCTCCTTCGCCAAGTCGGAACTGGTGACGGCGCTGACCTATGTCACGATTCCGGCGCTGGTCGGCCCGGCGATCGGCCCGATCATCGGCGGCTTCTTCGTCGGCTATCTGTCATGGCGCTGGATCTTCTATATCAATGTGCCCATCGGGCTGATCGCGGCGGCGTTCGCCTGGCGCCATATCGAGAATTTCCGCGTCGCCGCGCCCTTGCCGTTCGATTTCCGCGGCTTCGTCATCTGTGGCGGCGGGCTGGCGTTGCTCGAATACGGGCTCGAGAATACCGGCCGCCATCTCGTCAGCTTACCGCTGATCATCGCCGCCTACGGCCTCGGCACGCTGTGTCTGGTCCTCTATGGCTTCCACGCCCGCCGCGCGCTCAACCCGGCGGTCGATCTCGGGCTGTTCCGCGTCCGCACCTTCCGCACCGGGGTGCTGACGGGCGGGCTGATCCGCATCCCGATGGGTGGCGTGCCGTTCATCCTGCCGCTGCTGCTGCAGGTCGGCTTCGGCTATTCGGCGCTGGAATCGGGGCTGCAGACCGCCTGCCTGGCGCTCGGGGCCCTGACCGTGAAGAGCGTGAATAAATCGCTGCTGCGGCGCTTCGGCTATCGCGGCGTGCTGATGACGAACTCGGTACTGGTCGGCTTGACCATGATGGGGATGGCCGGGTTCAGCGCCACGACGCCCGGCTGGCTGATGGCGGGATACCTGCTGCTGACCGGCGCCAGCCGCTCGACCCAGTTCACCGGAGTCAACACGCTCGGCTATTCCGACGTGACCCCGGAGATGATGAGCCGCGCGACCAGCGTCGCCAGCGTCGCCCAGCAACTGACCATGAGCGTCGGCGTCGCCATCGGCTCGACCCTGCTGGCGCTGCTGTCTGCGGGCGGTGCGGTGACGGTCGCCGATTTCCGCATCGTGCTGCTGGTCTACGGCGGCTTCGCCATCCTGATCGCCGTGGCGTTCCGGTCCTTACGTCCCACGGACGGCGAAGCGGTCAGCGGCCATCACGTTGGCCACGACCCGGCGCTCCCGCACGCCTGAACACTCGCTGTCAGGTCACGCGATCCCAGGCCACGACCGAGACCGGGAACAGGAAGCTCACGCCGGTCTCGCCCCGCCGCGCGGCGACGCCGATGCGGTCTTCGCCGGTGGCGATATCGGCGTCGAGCATCGCGATCAGCGCGTCGAGGGTTTCGGGATCGGCGATGCTCGCGACATCGGCCTCGATGCGGTGGAAATCGACGACGACCTCGTGCAGCCCCGCCTGCCGGCCGAGCGCGCGCAGTTGCTGCTGGGTCAGGGCGCTGGCATGGGAGGGGTCGCGCAGGGTCTCCATGCGGTCATAGGCGGCCTGGGTCTCCGGCGACGGCGTGGCGTCGACGACGAGGAGCCTGCCGCCCTTGCGGCAGACGCGGAGCATCTCGGCCAGGGCGCGGGCCGGGTCGCGGATATGGTGGAAGCTGTAGCGCGTGACCACGACGTCGAAGCTCTCGTCGGCGAAGGGCAGGCTGGTGGCGTCGCCGAGCTGCCAGTCGAGATTGGCGAGTCCGGCCTCGCGCTGCCGCGCCCGGGCCTGGTCGAGCATCGCCGGAGTCAGGTCGATCCCGGTGACATGGGCGGCGTCGGCGGCCAAGGTGCAGGCGACGATGCCGGGGCCGCAGGCGACGTCGAGCACCCTGGCCGTGGCGCTGACCGCCGCCGCCGCGCGCAGCCGCGCCATCGCGTCGGCCTGCGAATGCAACGGCAAATCACCGAAGGGTTTGGCCCAGCGCGTAAACTGGGCGACGATTCGGGCGTCGTGTTCGGACTGCAGGATGGCGGCGGACGGCTCGGTCTCGGGGGGCATCGCGATCTCCGGTTGGCGTCATGATGGGGTGATGATAGCAAGCGGGTCTCTGGCCGGCTAACGCCGCCCGGTCAGAAATCAACGGAATTCGGCCAATGCGCATCCTCACCGACACGCAAACCCGCGACGCGCTGCATGCTCACGCGCTCGATCGCCCCATCGGGGTCGGCTTCGCCTTTCGCGACGGCACCGGCCCGACCTTCTATGGTTGGCATGCCCATGCTTATCATCAGCTGCTGTACGCGAGGTCGGGCGCGACCCAGCTCGAGACCGCGCAAGCCCGGTTCCTGCTGCCGCCGCAGCGCGCCGCCTGGATCCCGGCCGGGGTCGAGCACCGCACCTTGATCTCTGACGCCGACGGCGTGTCGCTCTATTTCGCCCCGGGAGCGGTCGCGGCCGCCGGGGATCGCGTCCGCATCCTGCTGGCACCGCCGCTGAGGCAGGAGATGGTGCTGCATGCCCTGCGCTGGCCGCGCGAGGCCAGCGCC
>CAIUCF010000935.1 GCA_903897565.1 uncultured Rhodospirillales bacterium
CGCTTCGAGGCGTTGTTCCGGCCGCATATGCGCGCTGCCTATAACCTCGCCCGTCACCTGACGGGAGACGACGCGACCGCCCAGGACGTGGTGCAGGAAAGTTACCTGCGCGCGTTTCGCTTCCTGCATCGCTTCGCCGGCGAGCATGAGCGGGCCTGGCTGCTGACCATCGTGCGCAACCAGGCCTATAGCCAGCTTGCCGCGACCAACCGCAGGGGCGAACAGGTCGCGATCGGCGACGAGATGGCGGAGGATTCGCCGGCCTTGAGCCACGAGGCGACGCCGGAGCGGCTGGCTTTGGAACGCGAAAGCAGGGACATCGTTCGCCAGGCGATCGCCGCCCTGCCGCTGGAGTATCGGGAAGTCGTGGTGCTGAGGGATCTTGAGGATATGTCATACAAGGAGATCGCGACCATCGCCGGCCTGCCGATCGGGACCGTCATGTCCCGTCTGGCGCGGGGTCGCGAGCGGTTACGCACCGAACTGAGCCGGAGGCGGCGATGACGGCGGGGTCGGAACACGAGCCTGTCGAACTCCTCAACGCCCTCATTGATAATGAGCTCGATGCTGCCAGCGCGGCACGGATTTCTGCGCATCTGGACGCTTGCGCCACGTGCCGCGCGCGATACGAGGAGCTCCGTGAGGCGGCCGCGGCCGTGCGGGAAGAGGGTTACTACTTCGAACTCCCCGACGACCTCGCCGGCCGCCTCTTCCCCGCCGCCGTAGCGGCACCGCAGCCGGCCGCCTCCGGCAAGGTCATTCGCCTGCTGCGGAACTATCTCGCGCCGGCGGTCTCGCTGACCGCGCTCGCCGCCTCGTTGATGCTCTATATCGCGACACCCGGCGGATCCCCTTCCCTCGATGACGAGGCGGTCTCGGAACATATTCGCTCGCTGATGGGCACGCACCTGATCGACGTCGTCTCGTCCGACCACCACACGGTCAAACCGTGGTTCGCCGGCAAGCTCGATTTTTCGCCGCCGGTCGGCGATTTTGCCGGCGCGGGCTTTGCCCTGATCGGCGGCCGGATCGACTACCTGCAGCACCGCGACGCCGCCGTGCTGATCTATCGCCACGGCAAGCACGTCATCAATGTCTTCATCTACCCGGATGCGGACGGAACTGATCGCATGACCGGCAGCGAGGAGCGGGGCTACAACACCCTGTCCTGGACCCGTGACGCACTGCATTTCGTTGCGGTCTCGGACATGGATGCCGCGGAATTGCAGCGGCTCGCCGGGTTGCTCCGGAACCCATAGCCGCACCGCGAGATTTCGGGAATAACCTTCGCGGTGCCACGGTCTTCTCCTGTGACGACGCCCCTTCGGGCGAACGACACAGGAGGTTCAGGACATGAGCAACACTTTCGACCGCAGGAATTTCCTCAAGCTTTCCGGTCTCGGCGGCGTGGTCTTCGCCTCCAGCCTCGGCCCCTGGGGCCGCGCGCTGGCGGCGAGCGGCCAGGATTTCTGCTTCGTCCAGATGACGGATACCCATTGGGGCTATGAAGGCCCGGCCAATCCGGAGGCCAAGAACACGCTTCAGCGCGCGGTGACGGCCGTCAATGCGCTCGAACATCAGCCCGATTTCATCATGTTCACCGGCGACCTGACCCAGGCGACGCCCGACGCGGCGGAACGGCAGAAGCGCATGACCGGTTTCAAGGGCATCGTCGCCGGACTGACGGTCAAGGATGTCCGGTTCATCCCCGGCGAGAACGACGCCGGACTCGACGACGGCGCCACCTACAAGGCCAATTTCGGTCCCAGCTATTATAGTTTCGATCATAAGGGCGTGCATTTCGTCGCCCTCGACAACGTCTCCGATCCCAATGGGCTGATCGGCGAAGCACAACTCGCCTGGCTGCACGACGACCTCGCGAAGCAGGACAAAGCCCAGCCGATCGTGGTGTTCGCGCATCGTCCACTGTTCGACCTGTACCCGGCCTGGGACTGGGCGACCAAGGACGGTGCCAAGGCGATCGACATCCTGACCCCCTACCAGAACGTCACCGTATTCTTCGGTCACATCCATCAGGAACATCACCAGATGACGGGCAACATCGCCCATCACGCCGCCACGTCGCTGATCTTTCCCTTCCCCCCGGCTGGCTCGACGCCCAAGCGCAAACCGGTGGCCTGGGATACGACCCATCCCTTCAAGGGCCTCGGATTTCGCACGGCGACGAGCAAAGGCGAGAGCTTCGATCTCGTCACCAAGCCGATCGCCTAAGGCATCGCGCAGGCTTGCCCTCGCCGCGCCGTCGGCGAGGGGTCCGAATAATTAATAAAGGCTCATTCCATGCTATGCTTGTTGCCACGGGCGAGTGCACTCGCCCTGTCGATGCTGTTCGCCTTCATGCCACCGGCGAACGCGAGCGACCCGGCCGCCGTCGCGCGCGGCAAATATCTCTACACGGCGGCAGGCTGCGGCAGTTGCCATGGCGGCAGCGGCCATGATTCTGCGCCGTCGGGCGGGCTCGGCCTCGATACCCCGTTCGGGCTGTTCCGGGTACCCAACATCACGCCGGACCGGGCCAACGGCATAGGCACCTGGAGCCTGGGCGATTTTCACCGGGCGATGCGCGACGGCATCGACCGGGAAGGCCGCTACCTCTATCCGGTGTTTCCCTACCCGTCGTTCAGCCGCATGACCGACACCGATATCGCCGATCTCTACGCCTATCTGATGAGCCTGCCGCCCGCCGCGATCGCGAACAAGCCTCATGAGGCGAAGCCGCCCTTCGGCTGGCGCGACCTCCTGGTCGTCTGGCGGGCGCTGTACTTCACGCCCGGGCCACTCGCGCCCGACCGCTCCCAGGATGACGCTTGGAACCGCGGCAATTATCTCGTGCATGCGGTGTCGCATTGCGAGGAATGCCATACGCCGCGCAATGCCCTTGGCGCGCTCCGCGCCGATCGCGCCTTCTCGGGCAATATCGGCGGGCCGGCCGGCGAGAACGCGCCGAATATTACCCCCAACCGGGCAACGGGAATCGGGGATTGGTCGCTCGACGACATCGAGACCCTGCTGAAGACCGGCATGACCCCGGATTCCGACTTCGTCGGCTCCGGCATGCGCGCGGTGGTGCGTGGCACGTCGCAGCTGACCGATGCCGACCGGCACGCGATCGCGGTCTACCTGAAGAGCGTCACGCCGATTCGTGTCGATGTAAAGCCGTCGCAGCCGGGTGGATGATCCCCCGGAGGATCTATGGTTTTGAAATCCCGGCGTCTTGGCATTTAGGAATGGTAGCGGGAGAGGGATTTGAACCCCCGACCTTGGGATTATGATTCCCCTGCTCTAACCAACTGAGCTACCCCGCCCCAACGGCCGTCCTTGGGAGGTCGCGTTTATCGGAAAAGCAGCGCGGTCTGTCAAGCATGCTGACGCAGGCCTATCGTCACGCGGCGCGGGCCTGCTCTGCATCGCGCAGGATCCAGCCGCCGCCAAGGACACGGTCGCCGTCATAGACGACACCGGCCTGACCCGGCGCCACCCCGAACACCGGCTCTGTCAGGACCAGCTCGGCAATTCCGGGGCCGGGAATCGTCAGCAGCGCCGGCACCGGCGGCTGGGCCGAACGCAGCTTCACGGTAACGGGGCGCTCGACCCCTGGAAGGATCGTCGTATCGAGCCAGTTGGTCGCGCCGAGTCGAACTACCTGCCTGGCGAGGGCACTACGCGGGCCGACGACGACCTCGGCGCGCTCGGCGTCGAGGCGAACAACGAAGAGCGGCTCCGCCTGGCCGCCGATCTGGAGACCACGGCGCTGACCGACGGTGAAATTGATGATACCGTCATGGCGGCCGACCATCTGGCCATCGAGATCGACGATGGCGCCGGGAGTCAGCGCGCCGGGGCGCAGCTTGGCGACGAGGCGGCCGTAATCGCCATCGGGCACGAAGCAGATATCCTGGCTGTCGGGCTTGGCGGCGACAGGTAGGCCCATCTCCGCGGCGAGCCGCCGCGTCTCGTCCTTCGGCATGCCGCCGAGCGGGAAGATCAGGTGCTCGAGCTGCCGCGCCGTGGTCGCAAACAGGAAATAGCTCTGGTCGCGCGCCGGATCGACGCCGCGGCGCAGCTCGGGCCCATCCGGCCCATCGACCCGGCGGGCGTAATGCCCGGTCGCGAGCGCGTCGGCGCCGAGATCGAGTGCGCGTTCCAACAAGTCGCTGAACTTGACGGTCTGATTGCAGCGGATACACGGGATCGGGGTTTCCCCCATCAGGTAGGTATCGGCGAAATCGTCGATCACCGCTTTGCGGAAGCGTTCCTCGAAATCGAGCACGTAATGGGCGATGCCGATATGCTCGGCGACGCGGCGCGCGTCGAGGATGTCGCGCCCGGCGCAGCAGGCGCCCTTGCGCTCGATCGCGGCGCCGTGATCGTAAAGCTGCAGGGTAATGCCGATGACCTCGTAACCGGCCCGCGCCAGCAGCGCCGCGGTCACCGAGCTGTCGACCCCGCCCGACATCCCGACCACGATGCGGGCACCGGGCCTGAGCCCGGCAAGGGCGGTGGGATCGAGGCTCACGCCCGGCTCACGCGCCCGACCGGCTACTTGCGGACGACCGGGAGGGAAACGACGAGGCCGTCGAGCTCGTCGGACATGACGATCTGGCAGCCGAGACGCGAGGTCTTGGTGAGGCCGAAAGCGAGATCGAGGATATCTTCCTCGTCCTCGGTCGGCTCCTTGAGCACATCGAACCACTGCGGGTCGACGACGACATGGCAGGTCGAACAGGCGAGCGAGCCCTCGCACGCGCCTTCGAGATCGATCTCGTGCTTGTGCGCGATTTCCAGGACCGACAACCCGTTGGGCGCATCGACTTCGCGACGCTGCCCCGCGGCGTCGATAAAAAACATCTTCGGCATAAAACTCGCTCTATTCCCTTTGTAGCGGATACGGGGCGGAAACCCGCCAAGCGCCGATAACGGCCCCGATAGCGCCGGGACCGTACGGCA
>CAIUCF010000936.1 GCA_903897565.1 uncultured Rhodospirillales bacterium
GGAGGGTGCTCGCAAACGAAGCGTGTTCGGTGACGATCTTGGCGACGCTGGTGGCCGTCAGGTTCTCGACCTTGATCGAACGGGCGCGGCCATTACGCTCCACAAGGGTGACAACCTTCATGGCGTTCGACTTCGGCCCACTGCGGTTGACCCATCCCTTGCCGGGAACAAATTTGGCCGGGGCCGCGTCGGTCTCTTTGCTGCGGTTGATGTAGGTCTCGTCAACCTCGATGGTCTTGCCTTCCCCGCCGATCGGACCCGACGTGCCGTCATCGGCCATCGCCTCACGGATGCGATGCGCCATGAACCATGCGGTCTTGTAGGTGATGCCGAGCATCCGGTGGAGCTGATGCGCCGAGAGCCCCTTCTTGCTGGCGGCATAGAGGTGGAAGCCAAGCGCCCACTTCGTCAAGGGAAGATGGCTGGACTCCATGACGGTGCCAACCTTGACGCTGAAAGGGCTGCGGCAGGCGTTGCACTGATACATGCCAGGACGATGGGACTTGCCTTTGACTAGGGTGGCGCACTCGACCGCGCCGCAATGCGGGCAGACTGGGCCATTCGGCCAGCGGATCGCCTCAAAGTGAGCGCGGGCTGCGTTCTCGTCGTGGAAGATGGGGTTCGTCAGTTCGGTCATGGCCGTGTTCCTTTTCAATGAGGAAACACTACCACTTGGGCTGTATTACGTAAAGTATATAATCGCCTTTTTCTAGCAATTCCGAATTAACCAAGCTATAAATGCAACAATCAGGATCGCCCTAATAGCAGCCCAGTAGTGGTTTGCCGACACCGTCTGGAACCGCCGAGCGCATTGCGCTTCGGCGGTTTTTCTTTGCGCCGATCGTCAATGAGATCAGCGCAGAACGGCGATCCCGCCCCTCGAGCTGCGGGACCACTCATGTTCATCGAATCTCATTTTCGTCGTGATGGCGGGCCATCGCGCGCGCAGCAATCCGTGGTCTGCGCCGGCGATACGATATGGCTCTGGCCCGGAATCGCGCTGACCCAAACGCGGGGATCCAGGATAGTCCCCCTCGGGCCGGACATCCTGTCGAGCTTGCTTACCCGATTTCATGGCCCAGGTCCGATCCAAAGCGGGCCGTTACCGGCGATCTATGCGGCAGCCCGCCGATTGTCCGAGGGCGATTCGATCGGCGCCGACCGACTGATCACTAGGGCGGCGCTGCCGCTCTCGCCGGATGGGGCGTTGCTGATGCGTTCAGTCGCCGCCGCAATGGGCGTTCCCGCCCTGAACATTCCTACCCGTGAGGCGCCACGATTATGGTCGGCGGCGAATATCGCCGTGTTCGCGCCAGTCCATGCGGACGCCGCAATTGCCGATCTGATGGCGTATTCGCGCAAGCGCGACCGGCTTGCCAAGGCCGGCTATCGTCCCGATGAAGCGCGCGACCGGAATGGCCGCTGGACCGACAGCGGAGTCGGTCCCGTATCCCGGCCGCTGCAGCAGCTTCGACCACGGCCGCGCTATGGCGATCCACGCCGCCAGGGCTACCGGAATCCACTTCTGCACTGGACGGCAGCGGAACCGTCTGAAGACGAGCCTGAAAGCGGGCTGGTCGACGAGTTTTTCGATCCCATCGCCGGCGTAAGGTGGGCACTCTATGGTTCGCTTCGCCATCAGCTCGAAGAGATCGATCCTGCTAACGACGCGCTCGATATGGTCACGCCTCCGGACTACGTGCCGCGCCAAGCAGATCTCGACGCCCTTGCCGATGCGCTCCAACAAGCCAAACTCAGAGCGGGGCGCAGTCCTGCCAGTTTCTGGACCTATGGTTGGGGCGAGCGGGGCAGGCAGGCCGAACTCGCCCGCTATCCCGAAGGGCGGCTGCATCCTAATTTCCCGGTCATCGACCGTTTTTGCGATGGCGTCGCTGTGAGCGTAAAGTCTATCGATTTGAACGCGCCGTATTATCGAACGCCGGGGAACCTTACGGATAGGATCAACCGTTATGTCAATGATCTGGCACATTTCGAGGGCGGGAAGCTCGCCGACGATCTCGTTCATCAGAGGGACATAAAATCCCGTGTTCTCGATCTGGTTATCCCTCTCGACTCTGGAAACGCTAGCCAGATGGAAGAAATTCGGGTGTCTAGATTTCGGGCTGAGAGTCGAAATGTCACGATTATTTATCATTATTATTGAGAGGCATTTCAATGCTTTGCATCTGCTATTTGAGATTCGGGATTGTCTTTGTCCCGACGGAGGCACTTGTTTCCAGGGGACACTATAAAACGGTCGGCCCGGCGACATCGTTTCCCGTTGAAGCGACGCAGGTCGCGATCGAGGCCCTGCGCGCCACGGTCGCGCGGGGCAATCCGAACTGGCAATCGGTCGAGCCCGAGATGAAGATCCCCGGGTATCTACCGATCTGGGCGGGATTCAAGACGTGGGGTCGATTCGAGAAAGGCATGTCGAGCATTTGGTACCTGTCAGACAAGGCTAACGGGAATTACCTGATCGAAACGCCCCGCCGCATCCGGGGCTCTGACGCGTGGGAACCGGGCGACAGTGCCGACGTTGTGTTTCCGGCCGGGACCGATCTCGACACGGTGTTGATTCGCCTTGTAACCATGATGCAGGCGAAGGCGAAAGAGTAGGGACGGGGCCGAGCCTTCTCTGTTGAGCGGGCGGCCTCGTGGAGAATTTTCATGCGCCGCCCCCTCGCCCTTCTCACCGGCCTCGCCGGCCTTGTCACCGCGCCGGCTTTGGCCGCCACCTCCGATCATCCCGCCGTACTAGAGCTCTTCCAGAGCGAGGGTTGTTCGTCCTGTCCGCCGGCCGAGGCGGTGCTCAACAGCCTCGCCGACCGGCCGGATCTGATCGCGCTCAGCTTCGAGGTAACCTATTGGGACTATCTCGGCTGGAAGGACCGCTTTGCCCGCCCGGAATTCACCAGCCGCCAATATGCCTACGCCGCCGCGATCGGCAGCGACGAGGTCTATACCCCGCAAATGGTCATCAATGGCCGCGGCCGGATCGTCGGTACCGATCCCGCCGAGGTCGCAGCGAGTTTGTCGAGCTATGATCGTGCCGATCCCGGTCCGGTCCTCACCGTTGCCGGCGCCAGCGTGACCATCGCCGCCGGTCCGGGTCGGTCCAAGCCCGCCGCGATCTGGCTGGTCCGCTACGATCCCCGGCGCATCGATGTGCCGATCCGCGGCGGCGAGAATACCGGGCGGACCCTGCCGCATCGCAATCTGGTGACGGCCCTGATCCGGCTTGGCGACTGGACCGGCGCCGCGGCGCGCTACGCGCTGCCCGCCGCTGCTCCCGGCATGGCGAGCGCGATCCTGCTCCAGGACGGCGTCGCCGGGCCGATCATCGCCGCCCGCAAGCTGCAAGGATAGGGCGATTGCTCACGAGACCAGGACGATCTTGCCCGGATAGCGGCGCGACTGCAGCGCTTCCATCGCAGTCGCGGCGTCGGCCAGCGGATAGGTTGCGGCGACCAGCGGCTTGAGCTTGCCGTCGGCGTACCAGCCGAGCAGCTCGCGGAGCTGATTGCTGACCATCACGGGGTCGCGGGCCGCCTGAGCGCCCCAGACGACGCCGGTGACCGAGATGTTCTTGACCAGGATGCGGTTGGCCGGCACCGCCTGGATGCGGCCCGCGGCAAAGCCGATCACCAGCATCCGCGCCTCCCAGCCGACCGCGCGCAGACACTCGTCGAACAGATCGCCGCCGACCGGGTCGTAGACGACGTCGGCGCCGCTGCCACCGGTCAGTTCCTTGATGCGGTCGCCGACCTTGCCGTCGTGATGATCGA
>CAIUCF010000937.1 GCA_903897565.1 uncultured Rhodospirillales bacterium
GTTGTCTTTGCGTCCGTTCAGTGTCCCGAAGGTCTTGTAGGCCAATTGCGCGCTCGGCAGTATCGCGCCCGATTGCAGCGCGACATCGCCGAGTTCGAAGTTCTCATAGTCCATGTCAGATCGCCTCGACGCAGGAGTTTGCCCGAGGCCAGTGTTGCGCGTCTGCGGTACGAAGACCATATCGCAGCGTGTCCATGATTAAAAATTTCCGCCGCCGACACCCGCTGATTCGGATGTCGGCAGTCGGGGGGCGGTCTATTGAACGACGCTCTCGACGACGCGGTTGAGCGGTTCGTGAACGCCGGGGGCTTCCGGGACGGCAAGCGCCGTCGCGCCGAGCCATTGGGTATCGATGCGCGACGCTGGCACGCCATCGGCCATCATGGCGGTCCGGATCGTTTCGGCGCGCTGGCGCGACAGGTTCATATTATAGGCATCGCTGCCGACGTTGGAGGCCTTGCCGACCAGCGAGACGCGACGGGCCGGATCGGCGAGAACCTGCTTCGCGGCGGCATCGACATTGGCGCGGCCATCGGCATTCAGATCCGATTTGTCGAAGGCGAAATAGGTATTGAAGGATGCGATCTGGCCGTTGCTGTCGGCGGTCGATGCTGACGCCGTGGCCACGTCGAGGACGAGGGTCGATGGACAGGTCGTGCTCCAGTCGGGCGCGGTGTTGCCGGGCTGCGCGACGCGAAGGTTCTGGCAGGCGATTTCTTCGACGGTATGTCCGGCGGCCTTCGCGTCCGTTGTGTGTGCCGCGACCAGGCCGTGACCATCGGTGATTGCCCGGCGGTACCAGGGTTCGGCGAGGTCCATCCTGCCTTGGTTCTGGTAGGCGGTGCCGAGGTCCAACTCGTCGTAAGGACTATGGGCCGTCGCCGCATTCGACGCCTGGAACTGCGCCGTCGCCGAGGCGTAATCTCCGGCCTTAAGGGCCTGATAGGCAGGAGAGTTCATCTGGACATTGTCGCCGGTCTTGCTGGTCCCGGTGCCATCCGCGCTGGCGGTAGGCTGGGGCGGCGGGTTGGCGGCACAGCCGACCAGGCACAGCATCCCCAGAGGCAGAATTCTGATGAGACGTGATCTTGACATCACTTTATCCTTTGAAGCGTTCGAGCAACCGCGTCCCACTCAGCGTGAGCGTCGGACGACGGCGCCGCAGCGGAAGCCGCCGTCCCACGTGGTGCTACGGGGTCGTCGTCGTGCTAGAATGGGTGGTGGTCGTCGAGTCCATGCTCGGCGCCGGCGCGGGTGCCGTCGTCTGGCTGCTGGAGCTGCTGCTGGAGCCCTCAGGGCCGCTGGAATAGGTCTGCTTCTTGTCGGTTTGGACACCGTTGCTGTCCGTCGAGCTCTGCGACTTGCTCGCGTTGTAGCTACCCGACGACGGCGATGTCGTCGTCGTGGTCGATTGGGTGTCGGTCGCGGTGGAGTCCTGAGCGAAAGCAGGCACAGCGGTCATCGCGAGGACGGCGAAGGTCCCGAGGAGATAGGCTTTCATTTTGTCGTTTCCTTAGAAATGCGCCGCCACGGGTCGTGGCGGCAGCCGCCTTTTCGGCGGGCTTGGCAGTATTGCCGATCCGCTGAAGGCCTCCGGTCGAACGGAAGCTGAGCCAGATTCGCCATGGCTGGACGTGTCGCCGAAAGCCGCTCGGATCGACGCGTCGCCCCATAGACATCCGATATGGGACGGCAGAGCGGCGAGGATCAGGCTCGGAAAATACTCAGATTATGCCGGAGACTCGGAAGGCGCTCAGATGTGGATCGCGTATCCAAGGCCGCGCAGCGCCGTCTCGTGGAAGGCCTCGCCGAGGGTCGGGTGGACATGGATCGTGCCGGCGACGTCTTCGAGGACGGCGCCCATCTCCAGGGCCAGGGCAAACTCGCCCGAGAGTTCGGCGACATGGGCGCCGACGGCCTGGATGCCGAGGACGCGGTGATTGTCCTTGCGGGCGACGATGCGGACGAACCCTTCGCCGGCCGCGGTCGTCAACGCGCGACCGTTGGCCGCGAATGGGAAATTGGCGACGATGGTCTCCAGACCGAGGCCCTCGGCCTGTGCCGGCGATAGACCCGCGGCGACGATCTCCGGTTCGGTGAAGCAGACGGCGGCAATCGCGACGGGGTCGAAACGGCGGGCATGGCCGGCGATGATCTCGGCGACCATGTGGCCTTGGGCCGCGGCCTTGTGTTCGAGCATCGGCTCGCCGACGAGATCGCCGATCGCCCAGACATTGCGCATCGAGGTCGCACAGCGCGCGTCGATCTTGACGAAACCGCCGGCCAGATCGACCCCCATTGCCTCCAGCCCCCAGCCTGCGGTGCGCGGGCGGCGGCCAATGGTAACCAGGATCTTGTCGGCGGCGATTGTCTCGGCTCCGCCGTCTGATCTTGTGATCTCGAGGCCGCCGGCGGAAGCACGGGTGGCCTTGGCGCCGAGGTGGACGGTGACGCCATGCGCGTCCAACCATTTTGCGACAGGGGCGACCAGTTCGGCATCATAAAGCGGGAGCAAGCGATCTTGAGCCTCGACGATGGTCACCGCGCTGCCGAGCTTGCGAAAGGCGATGCCGAGTTCGAGGCCGATATAGCCGCCGCCGATTACGGCGAGCGAGGTCGGAAGCGCGCTTAGAGATAGCGCTTCGGTCGAGGAGATAACGCGGTCGCCGAAAGGCAGGAGCGGCAGAGTGGCCGGGGTCGAGCCGGTCGCCAGGATGACATGCTCCGGGGTGATGGTCACCGGACCGTCGGATGTTGCGACCGTGCAGGTCTTGGCGTCGGAGAACACGCCCCAGCCCTTGACCACGGTGACTTTGGCGCGCTTCAGCAAGCCGGCGACACCCTGGTTGAGCCGGGTCACGACGCCGTCCTTCCAGCGCATCGTTTGCGCCAGGTCGAGCGTGGGCGGCGCATGCAGGCCGATGCCGAGACTGGCCAGCGCCGTCGAATCCGACATGCCTGCAAGCTGGCTCGCCGCGTGGATCAGCGCCTTCGACGGGATGCAGCCGACATTGAGGCAGGTGCCGCCGAGGCGCTCGGCTTCGACCAGCACGGTGTCGAGGCCGAGCTGGCCGGCGCGGATCGCGGCGACGTAGCCGCCGGGGCCGCCGCCGACGACGAGCACCTTGGGCTTGAGGGTCTTCATGGCGCATCCATGAACAGGAGGGCGGGACGCTCGAGCAGAATCCGGATCTTCTGGATGAACTCGGCGGCGTCCCAGCCATCGACGACGCGGTGATCGAAGGAGGAGCTGATGTTCATCATCTTGCGCACCACGATCGCGCCGTTCCTGACCACGGGTCGCTCGATGATCTTGTTCGGACCGATGATCGCGACCTCGGGATGATTGATCACCGGAGTATGCGACACCCCGCCGAGCGGGCCGAGACTGGTCAGGGTCAGGGTCGAGCCGGAGAGCTCCTCCCGCTTGGCGGTGCCGGCACGGGTGGCCTCGGCGAGCCGCGCGATCTCGGTCGCGAGCCCCCAGAGATCGAGGGTCTCGGCATCGCGGATCACCGGCACGATCAACCCGTTGGGCGTCTGCGTCGCCATGCCGAGATGCAGCGCGGCGTGACGATGAACGATTCCGGCCTCGTCATCGTAGCGCGCGTTCATCTGCGGAAAATCGGGCAGCACCCGCGCCAGCGCCCGGATGATGAATGGCAGCACGGTGAGCTTGGGTCGGTCCGGCTTGCGGGTCTCGTTGAGATAGACCCGCAGCTCTTCGAGATCGGTGACGTCGACTTCCTCGACGTAAGAGAAATGGGGAATGCGCCGCTTGGCTTCCTGCATCTGCTGGGCGATGCGGCGGCGCAGCCCGATCACGGGGATATCGGTGACGGCGGCGTTCCGGGCCGGTCGTGCCGGCGCCGAAGGGGCACCCTGGCCGGCGGCCAGATAAGCGTCGAGATCGTCATGCGTGATCCGCCCGCCGGGGCCGGAGCCGGGCACGAACTGGAGTTGCACCCCGGCGGCGAGCGCCTTGGCGCGGACCGCAGGCGAGGCGACCGGCTTCTCGCCCGGAGTCCGGGCAATCGGTGCGGCGACGACGGGAGCAGTGACAGGCAGAACGGGCTTCGATGTGATCTCGGCAGGCGCGGGAGCAGCCTGCTTCATCGGATCGGGGGCAGTCGTCGCCGCGGCCACGACATCGGTGTCGCCCGCGACGTCGAGTTCGAGCAGCGGCGAGCCGACCGCCAGCATCTGGCCGGGCATGCCGAGCAGGCTGACGACGCGGCCTTTCACGGGTGTCGGCGTCTCGACCGTGGCCTTTTCGGTCATCAGATCGGCGACGAGTTGGTCCTCCTCGACGAGATCACCGATCTTGACGTGCCAGGCGACGAGTTCGACCTCGGCCGTGCCCTCGCCGACATCAGGCACGCGGAA
>CAIUCF010000938.1 GCA_903897565.1 uncultured Rhodospirillales bacterium
CGCCTCGGTGATCGCGGCGCGCGGGCAGGGACGCGACGGCCGCGGCATGAAGCCGGGCGACGTCTATGTTCTGAACGCGCCCTATAATGGCGGCACCCACCTCCCGGATGTCACCGTCGTCACCCCGGTCTTTGCCGAGGATGACCTTGATGGCCGTGGACCGGTCCAGTTCTACGTCGCCGCGCGCGGCCATCATGCCGATATCGGCGGGATCACGCCGGGCTCGATGCCGCCGAACAGCCGCGACGTCGCCGAAGAAGGGGTGCTGATCGACAATTTCCTCCTCGTCGATGCCGGGGAGTTCCGCGAGCGGGCGATGCGCGACCTGCTCGGCTCCGGACCCTACCCGGTCCGTAACCCGGATCAGAACATCGCCGATCTCCAGGCCCAGGTCGCCGCGTGCCGCAAAGGCGTCCAGGAATTGCACCGGATCACGCGGCAATACGGGAGCGCCACGGTGGCGGCCTATATGGGCCATGTCCGTGCCGCCGCCGCCGCCGCGGTGCGGGCGGCGATCGACGGGCTCAAGGATGGCCAGTTTCGCTATGCTCTGGATGACGGCGCCGAGATCGTGGTCGCAGTCACCATCGATCGCGCGGCCCGCCGCGCCCGGATCGATTTCACCGGGACCTCGGGCCAGCATCCCGGCAATTTCAACGCGCCGCTGGCGATCACCAAGGCGGCGGTGCTGTATGTTTTCCGCACCCTGGTCGGCGACGAGATCCTGCTGAACGGCGGCTGCTTCGAGCCGCTCGATCTGATCGTGCCGGAAGGCTCGATGCTCAATCCACGCTATCCGGCCGCGGTCGTGGCCGGCAATGTCGAGACCAGCCAGGCCGTCACCGACGCGCTCTACGGCGCGCTCGGCGTGATGGCGGCATCCCAGGGCACGATGAACAACTTCACCTTCGGCAACGCTCGGCATCAGTATTACGAGACCATCGCCGGTGGCTCGGGCGCCGGTTCGGGCTTCGACGGCGCGGACGCCGTCCAGACCCACATGACCAATTCGCGCCTGACCGATCCCGAAGTGCTGGAATGGCGCTTCCCCGTCCTCGTCGAGACGTTCGCGATCCGCGGCGGATCAGGAGGTGAGGGGACCTGGCAGGGCGGCGACGGTGTCATCCGGCGGATCCGCTTCCGCGAACCGATGACGGCGGCGATTCTGTCGAACCGACGGATCGTGCCGCCGTTCGGCATGGCCGGCGGGCGGCCCGGTCTGGTCGGCGGTAATCGGGTGGTGCGACGCGACGGTCGCGTCGAGGCCCTGGGGGCGACCGCTGCGGTCGAGATGGCCGAAGGCGATGTCTTCGAGATTCAGACCCCGGGGGGCGGCGGCTATGGCGATCCCGGCGTCGGCATGGCGTAATTCGTCTGCCCTGCCGAGAGGCGACCCCACCTGTTCAGGTGCGGGCCGTCCTGTCGGGCGGGGCTGTTAGCTCGCCTTTTGTGTCGCGCTTTGATAGCTCTGCAGAACATAGACGCGGATAGCGCTGGAAAGATTGGTCGTCCGCCCCGAGTCGATCGACTCGACGAGGCGATTGACCGACTGACCGCGGGTCTCGGCGATCTCCCGTAAGGCATTCCAGAAAATGCTCTCGAGCGAGACGCTGGTGCGGTGGCCCGAGAGCACGACCGAATGCTTGTGCATCACCTCGGCGTCGGCGTCGGCGGTGCGTGAGCGTCGTGCAGTCCTCGATTTCACTTCGGACGATGTTGAAATTGCAGGCATAGCCCGTTCTCCCTGTTTGATCCTCGGCCCGGCGGGCAGAACCCCTGTCCGGTGGAGCCGCGGGCGAGATTCGCCCAACGGTTCGATGTTCGTGTTCATCGGCGTGTCGGCCTGAAACCCCAACAGGCTCTGGCGCTTTACCTACCCCGCCGAGCTTTCGTGAGCGACCATCTAGGCGATTATAAGTTGTTTTAAATATTTATCTAGAGTAGATTTCGAATTTTCGATCACATTCCGATAATCCAACGAAACCCTCGAGTTGTCGGATCTCGGGAATCACGAATTCTCGCGATGATGAATTGTCGCTTCTGCAGATCGAGTTGTCGGAACCAGCTGATAAAGTCACCAGAGACCTTCTGGTGCATTGAGACTTTGTTTGACCTGATCTGACCTTCGATTTTGTCGAGAACATCCTGCCGCGGATTTGGTTGCATCAATTCGGCAAGATATGAGTTTCCAAGCGGCTCGTTCTGCGCCCGCGTGATAGCAGCATCGAGATGCACTGAACGGGCAAAGGACAGCAGATCGGACGTCTCGGTAGCCGAGAGGCCGGCGGCGCCGGCCAGCGTCTCCACCTCTATGTCCGGCGGTGGCATCGGCGGATGTCGGAAATGCCACGCGGTCATGACGACCCCGCCGACGATGAAACAATTCAGCGCCAGGGACAGGATGAGGGCGACTTCGATGAGCCTCGGGCGTCGTGACAGGGACCGCGTGACCGGCCCCGCCTCAGTCGAGATCGTCATTGAGCACCGGTCCATGTTCGGGAATTGCCCGCTGATCGAAACCCATCGGGCCGCGCCCGAAGGCGGCGTCATCACCCGGAGGATGATGCCAGTGGGGCGGGCCATGCGGCGCGACGAGAATCCCGGCGAGCAGCAAGCCGTTCAAGGCCAGCGACAACAGCAGGGCGATTTCCACATAGCGGGATCGATGTTCGGCCCGTCGAGGACCGGACATCTCAATCGAGATCGTCATTGAGTACCACCACGAGGTCGGAGGAACCGGAGGAGGCGACTTCGCTCTTGCCTACGATCGAACCGAGATTGAAGCCGACCAGGGAGACGACCGCGACAGATGCGGCGACGGCACCCCAGGAAAGCCAGACAGAGAGCGGGCGAGGTTTCGCAGACGCCGGGCGGACAAACGGCACCACCGCGGCGCTGGCGACGCCACCTGCGGGGACCAGAGCGCAGGCACGGGCGACCAGAGCGGGGTCTGCGACGGGATGCTGACGGGCGCCGAGTCTGAGCGCGGCGAGATCTTCCAGGAGTTCCGGATTGTCGAGGAGCGCCCGCTCGATCGGCGCCGCTTCCTCTTCATCGAGCTGGCCTTCCAGCCAGGCGGCCAGCAGCATCTCGTCCACTGCCGGCATGGCTTCACGCCCCGTCATCTCACCGGCCGGATCGGCCGCGGCGAGACGGTTCAGAAAGACGCGGTCGTGATGGGGGAGCGAGTTGTAATCCATGATCCTGTGCCTGCCGTTAAAGATCATACGTGATGGCGCGCGCGTTCATCCCCGGTGCTCCTCGTCGAGTGCCGAAAAATGTGCGCGAAGCTTCAGCATCGCCTTGTGATGGGTGCTTCTCACCGTCTGCGGATCGATGTCGAGAAAGCGCGCGACGTCGGCGACTTCGAGATCGCGCTGATAGAGCAGCTTCACGACGAGGTGTTGACGGGGCGACAGCAGGCCCTCGGGAATCTGCAGCCGTTCGAAGGAGGGTGGCTGAACGGCGAAGGCCGCTTCCGGGGTCACGTCGATTGCCTGGGTCGTCAGTCTGCGCCGCCGGATCGCGTCACGCGCGGCGCTGCGCGCGACGATCGTGAGCCAGGTACTGAGGCCCGCGCGAGCGGGATCGAATTGCTTGAGGAGCCGATAGTCGTCCTTGCACAGACGCACGAAGACGTCCTGGACGACATCGTCGATCTCGCCTTCACTGCCGACAACCCGCCGCACCGCAGAAAGAATGAGGCCGGCGTAGCGGTGGACAAACCGGTCCCAGGCAGCCTTATGCCCTTGGATTAGCTCCGCGAGGTCGGAGGGTGGACCGTTCAATCGCAATTCTCACACGAGATCCTTCCGCGGGCGCACTGCCCGGCGGGTCGAGGTCTCACGTATTATAGGGGGCTACCCTATACGGTATCCCCATCCACTGGACGCAATTTTTTCGCTACTCCGGACGGTCCCGGCGACGGGCTATTTCTTGCGGAACAAGTCGAGCTTGACGACTTCCCCGGTCTTGTCGTCCGATTTGGCTGCAGGCTCGGCCTTGTCGGCGGACTCGACCTGCCCCGGCGGTGCCGAGACCGGGTCGCCGCCCCATTCGGATTCCAGCAGTTTCGCCAGTCCATGACCATCGGCTGCCGCCTGTTGTTCGGAATCGAGCCTGAATTCGAGCCCGAACTTGACCGAGGGATCCGAAAACGCCGTGACGGCGGCGAAGGGAACGACGAGGCGCTGCGGCAGGTTACGAAAGCTCAAGGTCACGGCGAACTGTCGCTCATCGACCTCGAGCCCCCAGAACTGATGTTCCAGAACGATGGTCATTTCGTGCGGATACTGGCCCTTCAGGAAATCCGGGATCTCGACATTCGGCATGTCGGTCCTGAAGGTGATGTAGAAATGGTGCGCCCCGGGGAGGCCCCGCGCAGCGGCGACGGTCAGTGCCTCGCGCACGACGCCGCGCAGGGCATTCTCGACCATCATATCGTATCGCAGCACCGGCTTGACCATGATTGGACGACCCTGAAGGCCCCTTCCCAATTTACGTGTCATGCCACCGCGGCCACCCCGGACGGGCGCCGAGATGGAACTCAGCTTCAATACCGGCAGACGGTAATGACTCGGGCAGGGCCGGTCAACAGAGGTACGCCGCATGGCCTACCCGACAATGTCGTCGTGCCTCCGGCCGTCGTGATATCACCCGGCGATGACGGAACCCCGTCACCGCCGGAGCGCTATCAAACTTCGGCGTCGTCTTCAGCCTCGACGGCCGCCTCGGCGGCGTCCTCTTCGGCTTCCTGGCGCGCCGTCTCGGTCCGGGGGTCGCGGCCGGTCGCCTGAACCTTGGCTTCGTCCTGCGACTGCGCCACGTTCACGACGACCTGGATCGACACTTCCGGATGCAAGACGACCTTGACGCTATGCAGACCCAGCGACTTGATCGGGTGATCGAGCGCGATCTGGCGGCGTTCGACGGTGAAGCCGCCGGCGACGATGCCCTCGGCGATGTCGCGCGCCGAGACCGAGCCGTAGAGCAGGCCCGATTCGCCGGCCTGGCGGATCACAACGATCGACAGCCCGGCCATGCGGCCGGCAACGATCTCCGCTTCGCCGCGCAGGGCGAGATTATTGGCTTCGAGCTGGGCCCGACGCTCTTCGAACAGCGCCAGGTTCGCCTTGGTCGCGCGCAGCGCCTTCTTCTGCGGCAACAGGAAATTGCGCGCAAAGCCCGGGCGGACATTGACCACTTGACCCAGCAGCCCGAGTTTCTCGACCCGCTCCAGCAGGATGACTTCAACCATCAGTTCTCTCCTCGGTCGGACGGGCCATCTTGTGCCGCAACCCGAACCACTGCTCGACCATACCCAAGGCGACGATCAAAGGGATCGGCCACCCAACCACGAAACTCACCACGTACAGCACCGGCACCACCAGCCAATAGGCTGGATATTTGTCGGCCCAACTATGGACAACCGCAAACCCTCCGAACATGATCGGCACCGCCGACATGATCGCGAGGTTCCCCCCGATAAACCGCACTTCACCCGACCCCGCCGCCCCCGCGGCAAGAGCCACCACCATGAAGATCGACGTCCAGCGCGGCATCGTCAGCCGTGCCATTCGGGGCGATCCCCATTTATTCCAACCGAACCGCGCCAGCGAACCCTGGGCCAAGACGCCGTTGCCGATGGCGATCAGCATCACGACGCTGCCCACGATTCCGGGAACGAAACCCACCAGCAGATTCAACGTCGGGATATCGACCCACGACATCCGGCCACGATGGGCCGCTGCCAGGACCGAGCCGATCCCCAGCCGGATCCGCGTCTGCAAGCCGCCGCTAACACCGAGATTGACGATGTCCGCCGCGACGAACGCCGTGACCACGACCGCCGCCAGGGCAATCAGCATCAACGCCGGATCGGGCTTGCGTCCGCGCAGCGCCGCCCCCGTCATTGCGAGGACCGGAAGCGGCGCGAGCACCGCATATTCAAGTCCCAGCATCAGATGGGCAGCGAGTGCCAGCATGCC